>NZ_JBSHNS010000257.1:0-15418 GCF_053601635.1 Pontimicrobium sp. MEBiC01747 | reverse complement strand
ATATAGATTTATTAAACTCAATTAGAGACCTCGAATTAGATGCAGGAGCTATTACAAAAGGAGACTTTCATCTACCAGACGGTTCTGTAGAAGAGAGAATTTATATAGGTAGCGATATTGTAATTACTAGAGAAGAGATTCAGTTATTAAATGAAGCATATTCTGGTACAGGGCGTCAATACAGAACAGCTAATCTAGTAACAGGAGCAAATAGAACAATAAACATTTTAGGTTACACAGGAGGAAGTCAAGCATTATCTAGTAAAGCGCAAACAGCATTGTCTAGAGCCGTAAATAATTACAATAATATTAGTAATATGGCATTAAGTTTTAATTTATCATTTGGAACCAATTACCAAGCTGCAGATATGGTTGTATACGATAATACAGTGAATACTAATGGTACAGGTGGAGTTGCTGGTTTTCCAAAATCTAACGGAACACCTCATAAATTCGTGCAAATATATAACTTAGAGCAATTTTCAACTAATGTAAATGAACACGTTATTACACATGAGATTGGACACTCTGTAGGGTTCAGACATTCAGATTGGTTTGATCGTTTAAGTTGCCCTACATCTAGTCAAGGAAACGAAGGAACAGGATCAGATGGTGCAATACACATATCTGGAACACCAACAGGAAGAGATTTAACTTCAGTTATGCAAGCATGCTTTTCTTCAGGAGCAAGTGGTAATTTTAACGCTAACGATGTATCTTCTTTACGCTCTATGTATCCAACGACCTCTGGTGGAGGTATATGCGATGGAGTATCAGAATGGCAAAGTAATGCAAGTTACTCTGTAGGAGACCGCGTTACATACTTTGGTAACCTTTATGAGCGTACAAGTAGCGGATGGAGTTTAATAGGTCCATGTTAAGCTAAAACTATAGATTATGTTTTGCTTTTAAGTAAAACCAAATCTTAACTATAAAATTAGTTGTAAATGAGTCATTTAGTATAATCTAAATGGCTCATTTTTTGTAACATAAATATGGAGGTTTTAGTATTTTAGATATTTAATTTTTAACTCTTATTTTAAGAAGGAAGTATCAAAAAGGAACTCTTTTTGTTTTTATCTTTGTATAATATTATATAAATTAGTGTTATAATTTTGAAGAAGATGAGTACTCAAGAACAAGTATTAGAACAAGTTGAAGTATCAACTAAAGAAAAAAAGAATAATGAAATTGTATTATACAATGATGATGTTAATACATTCGATCATGTAATAGATATGTTAATTTATGCCTGCGACCATACGCCAGAACAAGCAGAGCAGTGCTCTATATTAGTGCATTATAAAGGAAAATGTACCGTTAAAACTGGAGATATTAAGGATTTAAAGCCACGATGCTCTAAATTACAACAAGCAGGTTTAAGCGCAGAAATTATTTAAAAGAATAAAAGTTTAAAATAGATATAAAAAGCCGATTCTTAATTAGAGAATCGGCTTTTTATTATACTACACCTAAATAAGCCTCTACTTATTTAAGTTAATTATATTTTCAGTTTCAATTCGCGATAACTCTTTTAACTCTCCATTCTCGTATAATTTAGGTAAGTCCTTAAGAGGAGTATTTGCAGGAGCTTTAAAATTTATATAATCCTGAAACCTAATACCATCTACTGTACGTGCATTATAGGCGCTTCTAAAGCGAACGCCTCCACCATTTACAAGGTAATTATAGGCTAAATAATCTATAGTGTTAGTTTTTGTATTTATCCAATAATAAAATTCATCATCATGGTCTTGACCACCACCTTCTTTATTAAAAGTAATTTCAATAATATTGTAATCTTCGTTTTTTATAGATGTCGTGCCTTTAAAAGCTTTATTAACGGCAGCATCATTTAATTTATGAGGTAAAGTAGCAAAATAAATTACAGAATTTAAAGCACCCGAGTATGCTTTAATTTGTTTCTCATTTAAATTAACACGCTTGTCATTAATAACTCTAGTTAATGTGCCGTTTTCTAAAACATCATAAATTAAATCCCCTTCAGTTTCATTTTTCATTTCATAGCGGTAATTACTACCGTTATTAGTAAAAGAGTATTCTTTTTTTCTAAAAATAAAAGTATAAGAAGCATTATTATACAAACGCCCACCATGAGCTTTTATGGCCTTATTTACTAATAATTCGGCCTTGCTAAGTGTTTTTGCTGGTGTAAGTGTATCCGCTTTTATAATATTAGGAGTAGGTGCTTTAGTAGCGGTAACCCTAACCGTGTCCTTACAAGAGGTAAGGCATAAGCTAAGGATTAAGATTTGTACAATAGGTTTCATTAATATATTAGTATTAAAATGAGATTATGCAAATGTAAGTCTACTTTTTTAAGTAAAGCTTACTTAATTATTAAAAAATAAAAAGACACTCTATACAGTAATAAACACTATTTAAAGTTATACAAACTATTTACTAAAGACGTTTTAAGTTTAAAAACTCTCCTAAGGTTATTAAAAACTTTTTGTTTAAGGAGACACAAAACTTTATCTTTAACAAATCAACTTAATTCCTTAAAAAGAACTTATGTCATTAAAAAATGACCTTATAATAATCATGTTTAGTGCAGTTTCAAATAGCACTAATAAAAATGCAATATATACCACAGATGAAGAGTTAGTGAAACTAATATTAAATTCAAATGACTCTGCACTCTTTGGACAGTTATACGATAGGTACAGTAAAAAAATATATAGTAAATGTTACAGTTTTGCGGAGGATAGCGATGAAGCACAAGATTTAACTCAAGACGTTTTTTTAAAGCTGTATACAAAACTGCATACTTTTAAAGGGAAATCTAAATTCTCTACGTGGCTCTATAGCTTTACCTACAACTTTTTAGTAAATTACAAAAAGAGAGATACAGCAAAAAAATTAGGAGAACGTTGGGAATTATTAAATAAAAATGATAAACACCTTACACAAGTAGATGATATTGAGGAAGATGAAATTTTTGAGTTTAAAGCATCCAATTTAGAAAAAGCATTAGAGCTAATAGAACCTGCAGATAAAGCTATTCTATTATTAAAATATCAAGATGAAATTTCTGTTAAAGAAATACAAACCCTCCTTAATATTAATGAGAGTGCGGTTAAAATGCGGCTTAAAAGAGCAAGAATAAAATTAGTAAAAGCGCATCAAAAACTATTAAGTAATGACTAAAAAAAATCCGTTTCAAAACATAGAGCCAGAAGTATCTATACCAGAAGACTTAAAAAAAGACATTCTTCAAGAAGTAGAAGAAATCATTGCTAATGAGGAAGAAAATGATGAGGAGGAAAATAATATTGATCCCTCGAAGACTTAAAAATATAATATTTTTTAGGTGACCAATGTGTTTTTTAGGTGTCATATTTATAGTAATCCTAATTTTAGTAGATACTATGGTAAAACAAAATCCTTTTAAATCTATTGCGGTTGTACCAAAGGAAGTACCTGCCCATCTTAGAGAAAAAATAATGAGAGCGGTTACTAAAATAAAGAGGCATAAAAAGATGTCTACATTAACTACCAAAAACTAATAAAGACACAGTTTCTTCATTATTTAAAATAATATTTATTTTTTATTTAAAAAAAAAAGTGACCTAGAAAAAAAAAGTGTGTCTTAAAAGCAAAAGAGTTACACATCTCCAGATGTTTTCAACTTGAGAAGTGTAGCTTTTTTTAATTAAAATGAGTTTTATATAAACGCATTGCCATAACCAAAATGAAATCGTTTTTCATGTTCGGGTTTAGGAGAATAAAGAAGTCTTCTCTAAAAACTGCCTTAGGGATAAGGAACCGAATCACAAGGCTGTCTTCTAAAATTAATATAGCATTCCGTATGTTGGAGCAAAATAGCTTCGACCCATCTACTATTTTTATATTTCGTATCTGAATAATTAGAAATAACGTTTCTGTTGCTTTTAAAGCAAAATATACATTTTTCTAATTTTTATTTATACATAATGAAAACCAAATACATCGATCTAATCGATCAAACTTTCGATTTTCCTCAGGAAGAGTTTACCCTAAAATCAAACAAACTTAACTTTCATGGAATTGACTTAATGGCACTAGTAGAAAAACATGGTGCGCCATTAAAATTTACATACCTACCAAAAATATCCGATAATATTAACAGAGCAAAAAACTGGTTTGCAAATGCAATAACAGAACATAGTTATGAAGGTAACTATAACTATTGTTATTGTACAAAAAGCTCTCATTTTAAGCATGTATTAGACGAGGCACTTAAAAACGATATTCATATAGAAACATCATCGGCTTTTGATATAGATATTGTTGAAAACCTTAAAGCACAAAATAAAATAAGCGATAACACCTTTGTTATTTGTAATGGCTTTAAACGCGATCAATATGTGCAAAACATTGCAAGACTAATTAATAAAGGTCATAAAAACTGTATAACGGTAATAGACAATTATGAAGAAATATCCTTGTTAAGTGAAGCTATTAATGGTAACTATAATATAGGTATTCGAATAGCTTCAGAAGAAGAACCAAAGTTCGAGTTTTACACCTCTCGTTTAGGTATTGGCTATAAAAATATTGTGCCTTTTTACAATAAGGAAATTAAGGACAACTCAAAAGTAACCTTAAAAATGTTACACTTTTTCATAAACACAGGTATACGAGATACTGCCTATTATTGGAATGAGCTACTAAAGTGTATGAAAGTTTACGTTAACCTAAAAAAGGAATGTCCTAGCCTAGATAGCCTTAATATAGGAGGTGGGTTCCCTATAAAAAATTCATTAGCTTTTGATTATGACTATGCTTATATGGTAAGCGAAATTATAAGACAGATTAAGCAAGTTTGCGATGAAGCAGGGGTAGCAGTACCAAATATATTTACAGAATTTGGAAGTTTTACAGTAGGAGAAAGTGGAGGCGCTATTTATGAAGTTTTATATCAAAAACAACAAAATGATAGAGAAAAGTGGAATATGATAAATTCCTCTTTTATAACAACAATGCCAGACACTTGGGCTATAAATAAACGCTTTGTAATGTTGGCTATAAATGGATGGAATAAAGAATACGAACGTGTATTGTTAGGAGGGTTAACCTGCGATAGTGATGATTATTACAACAGCGAACAGCATATGAATGCGATATATCTTCCTAAATACAATAAAGAAAAACCGTTATACATTGGTTTTTTTAATACAGGAGCCTATCAAGAAACTATAGGAGGATTTGGAGGATTACAACACTGTTTAATCCCAACTCCAAAACATATTTTAATTAATAAAAATGAAGAAGGAGAAATAATAACAGAGGTATTTGCAGAACAACAAACATCCGAAAGCTTATTATCTATACTTGGTTATGACTTTGGAATAAACAATAATTTGAACAAAGAAAAAACTAAAACACATTCAGCCTTAGAAGTATTAAAAACAACACACTAATAGCAATTATTTTACAAAAAATGAAAACGAATACTAATTATGCTGGCATTCCTAATAACTATGCTAGTTTAGAAACATCAAAAATAGTATTAATTCCTGTGCCTTACGATGGTACTAGCACATGGGGAAAAGGAGCCGATAAAGGTCCAGAAGCTTTTTTACACGCTTCAGAAAATATGGAGTTGTACGATATTGAAACAGATAGTGAAGTATATAAACAGGGTATTTATCTTGCAGATGCAGTAACAGAGAATAGTGCGCCAGAAGCAATGGTTAATGCCGTTCATGCAGCAGTTAAAGCAAACATAAAACGAAACAAATTTGTGACTATGTTTGGCGGTGAACATTCAGTATCAATAGGAGCTATTCGTGCTTTTGATGAGTGTTTTAATAATTTAACAGTATTACAACTTGATGCACATGCCGATTTAAGAAAAGAATATGATGGCTCTAAATATAACCACGCTTGCGCTTTATACGAAGCTAATGAGAATACAAATTTAGTACAAGTAGGAATTCGTAGCATGGATATAGAGGAGAAACGAGTAATGAATGAAGAAAATGTATTTTTTGCACACGATATGGTAAATGATGATTATTGGATGGATAGCGCTTTAGATTTAATGACCGATAATGTGTATATAACAGTAGATTTAGATGCCCTAGACCCTTCAATAATGCCATCAACAGGTACACCAGAACCAGGAGGGCTATTTTGGTATGAAACATTAGAGTTTTTAAAAAAGGTTTTTGAAGAAAAAAATGTAGTAGGTTTTGATATTGTAGAGCTATGTCCAAATGAAATAGATAAATCTTCAGACTTTTTAGCGGCAAAACTATACTATAAAATGTTAAGCTACAAATTTGTAGAACAAGAGGCAGAGGATGAAAACGAAAACCTATACGGGAATAAAAATCAAAATACTATAAACAAATTAAAATACAATCAAGATGAAGAGTAAAGGAGCCATCTCTCAATTTATAGAAAAATACTATTTGCACTTTAATGCAGCATCAGTAGTAGACGCTGCAAAAAGTTACGAAGAACAACTAAATAAAGGCTCTAAAATGTTAGTATCTTTAGCAGGAGCAATGAGCACAGCAGAGTTGGGTAAAATTTTTGCTGAAATGATTCGTAAAGACAAAGTGCAAATTATTTCGTGCACAGGCGCTAACCTTGAAGAAGATATAATGAACCTAGTAGCACATAGCCATTATGAGCGTGTACCAAACTATCGAGACTTAACACCACAAGACGAATGGGATTTGTTAGAAAGAGGTTTAAATCGTGTTACAGATACCTGTATTCCAGAAGAAGAAGCTTTTAGACGTATTCAAGAACATATAGTAAAGATTTGGAAAGATGCAGAAGCTAACGGCGAGCGTTACTTCCCTCATGAGTTTATGTATAAGTTATTGCTTTCTGGTGTGCTAGAGAAGCATTACGAGATAGACATAAAAGACTCTTGGATGTATGCCGCAGCAAAAGCTAATTTACCAATTGTAGTACCTGGCTGGGAAGATAGTACTATGGGAAATATTTTTGCAAGTTATGTTATGAAAGGAGAACTCAAAGCCAATACAATGAAATCAGGTATTGAGTATATGGCATATTTAGCAGATTGGTATACAGATAATTCAGAAAATGGTATCGGTTTTTTTCAAATAGGAGGTGGTATAGCAGGCGATTTTCCTATTTGTGTAGTACCAATGTTATATCAAGACATGGAGCGCACAGACACCCCTTTTTGGAGTTATTTCTGTCAAATAAGTGACTCAACAACAAGCTATGGGTCTTATAGTGGGGCAGTGCCAAACGAAAAAATAACATGGGGTAAATTAGATATAAATACACCTAAATTTATTATAGAGAGTGATGCTACAATTGTAGCACCGTTAATATTTGCTTACCTATTAGACATGTAATTATGAAAAATAATAATCCAAATTTAAAAAGAGTTATTGTCGATTTTAAAAAATTAACACCAGAAATTCTAGCGTTAGTAGTTGATAAATTTCCAGATGGATACGACGATGCAGATATTATAAAGTTTAGAAATGCAAAAAATGAATGGATAGAAGCAGTTGAGATTATTACAGACGACACTAAATATTTGGTTAAAGTAAGTGCAAGGTTAGAAAAAGTAATGGAAGATTATGATGAAGAAGATTATGAAGCCTATGAGGATAACGACCCAGAAGCTGTACAAGACCCTTTTTGATTAAAAATAAATATGAAAGCCTTAAAAAAAATAGATAAAGTTAGACTGATAGCAATTAATAATGATAACTTACTAGTACTTGAAAAAGGAGATGTTATTAAAAAGTACTCGTTACCAGGAGGTGTAAAAAAGAAAACAGAAGTAGATTATAATTCGTTAATTAGAGAAACTTATGAAGAAATAGATGTTAAACTTAAAGAAAATGAGTTAACCTATTTCCTATCTATAAAGAGTAAAAATAAGGCTAAGCAATTAGTTTATAAATATTATTTCACAACAACAAAACCAATAGAAAAAATAAAGCTAAACGAGCCAGATAAGTTTAAAAATGTACTTTGGGTACCATGGCAAGAAGCTCTAGACTATTTAGATAAAGAAGACCGAAGCGCAGTAATTAGGTATTATAAATAATACAAAAAGAGATAACCTTAAATAATATTAATATGAAAGCAGCATTCCATTTAGCACTTCCTTGCAAGAGTGTTGAAGATACAAGACAATTCTATATAAATACGCTTGGAGCTAAAGTAGGTAGAAGCTCAGAAACATGGGTAGATATTAATCTTTATGGAAATCAACTAACATTTACCAACACTGGAGCTTTTAAATTTAACTTTAAAAACTATAAATTAAGCGATAAAATATTGCCTACATTTCATTTTGGAGTTGTGGTGGATAATGATACCTGGAAAAAATTGTACAAAAAACTCTCTAAAAATAATTTTGATGTCACTACAGAAGTTACATTTTTAGAAAATAAAGTTGGAGAACATTTATCTTTTTTTATTACAGACCCTAACGAGTATATGGTAGAATTTAAGAGCTTTAAAAATGCAGAGGAAATTTTTGAAAAAAAATAAATGAAAACAAAAGACATAGAAAATATTGAGCTTAAATTTTTGGATTTAAAAGATTACCAAGAACTTAAAACTGTGATGATATCTGCATATAAAAATATGCCAAACTCTTATTGGAAAGAGCATCATATAGAAGCGTTAATAAATAAATTTCCTGAAGGGCAGGTCGTTATAAAAATTAATGGGCAGCTAGCAGGTTGTGCACTAGCAATTATTGTAGAATATGATGATTTTGAAGACAATCATACCTATATAGACATTACAGGCAATTATACTTTTAGAACACATAATAATGATGGAGATATTTTGTATGGAATAGAAGTTTTTATAAAACCAGAATTTAGAGGATTGCGTCTGGGAAGAAGGCTTTATGATTACCGAAAAGAAATAGCAGAAAAGTTAAATTTAAAAGGAATTGTGTTTGGAGGTAGAATGCCTAATTACAGTAAGTATGCTAACACAATTTCACCTAAAGAATATATTGAAAAAGTAAAGCGAAAAGAAATTAACGACCCTGTATTAAATTTTCAGATATCTAATGACTTTCACCCTATTAAAGTAATGAAAGGCTATTTAGAAGGAGATGAAGCATCTGGAGAATATGCTATTTTAATGAAGTGGGGCAATATCTATTACACAAAACCTTCAAAGAAAGCAGCAACAAAGAAAAGTGTAGTTCGATTAGGGTTAATACAATGGCAAATGCGTTCATATAAAGACCTTGATGAACTTTTAAATCAAGCGGAATATTTTATAGATGCAGTTGCAGGCTATCGCTCAGATTTTGCATTGTTTCCAGAGTTTTTTAATGCACCATTAATGGCAAAAGACAATCATTTAAAAACACCAGATGCCATTAGAGAATTAGCCAAACACACGACAGCTATTGTAGAAAAGTTTTCAGAATTTTCTATTACTTATAATATTAATATCATTTCTGGGAGTATGCCAGAAATGCGAGATGGACGTTTATATAATGTTGGGTATTTATGTAGGCGAGATGGTACAGTAGAACGTTACGAGAAGCTACACGTTACACCAGATGAAGCAAAAGTATGGGGAATGCAAGGAGGAAGCCAAATAAAAACATTCGATACAGATTGCGGAAAAATAGGCGTCTTAATTTGCTACGATTCTGAGTTTCCAGAATTAGGTAGGTTACTAGCAGACGAAGGAATGGATATTCTATTTGTGCCCTTTTTAACAGATACTCAAAATGGATACTCACGTGTGCGCCATTGCTCGCAAGCTAGAGCTATTGAAAACGAATGTTACGTAGCCATTGCAGGAAGCGTGGGCAATTTACCAAATGTAGAAAATATGGATATACAATTTGCGCAATCTATGGTTTTTACACCTTGCGACTTTTCGTTTCCAACCAATGGTATAAAAGCAGAAGCAACACCAAACACAGAAATGATACTTATTGCAGATGTAGATATAAACCTTTTACGCGAATTACATCAATTTGGAGCTGTGAAAAACTTAAGAGATAGACGTAAAGACCTCTTTGAACTTAAAAAGAAGTGTTAAGCTAGTTTTAAATGTTGACTATTTTAAAAAACTGTAGTCGTAAATTTATTATCTAAATAATTCTGTTAATTTATAATACCTAATTTTATTGCAATGAGTAATACACTATATAAAAACCTAGATTATTACACATCGCTAGCACATCTACTTTATGCAATAGCAATGGCAGACCGGTCTATTAATCGCGATGAAAAACTACAAATTATAGCTTTTACAAAAAAATATTTCACTAAAAGCATACCCGAAATAGATAGCCAAGAGCTCATTTATAAAACCTTACGAGAGCTAATAGCTAACCAAACAGAAGCGCAAAGAGCATTTTTGGTTTTTTCTGAATATTATTTTAGAAACAAAACGTTATTTAATAACTCACTTAAATCTCAAATTTTAGAAACCTGTAATGCAATTGCTACAAAAAAGGGGAAGCGTTCAAAAATGGAATTAATACTACTAGCAAAACTGCAAGCCTTGTTTTTTCCTAAAGAGTTTTAATACGGTTTAGTAAAAAAAAACAAAAAAAAGTAAATAGATAAGTGACCCCAAAAAAACTTCGGTGTCTAAATAATAACATCAAAAAGGCAAGGAATCTTTTTGAAAACATTAGTAGTATAACAATTATAAATAATTAACAATGAAAACATTAAAATTATTACCGTTATTCCTTATTGCATTCTTATTTTGTAACCATGTTGTAGTAGCGCAAGAAGATGAAGAAGAAGAAATTATAGAAGAAGTAAGTGAAGAAAACCAAGAAGAACTATCTATCATCACTGCTATTTATAGAGGGATAGACGATGGCATGTTTACCTTTAGTTATAAAGATGAAGAAGGAGAAGAAATAGTAATTAGTTTTAATAAGCTTTCGTTAGAAGCAAAACGTATGTTCGATCTTAACAAAAAAGAAATGATAGGTGAAAAATTTGAAATCACTTACTCAAGTGTAAATGAGGAAGAAGATGATGATGACGATGAGGTAGATTATACAATTGTAAAAACAATATTAAAGCTTAAAAAACTGTAACTTCCCAGTAGTATTTCGTTAAAAAACAAAACCTGTAATAAAATTACAGGTTTTGTTTTTTGTGACCATGGCAGGATTCAAACCTGCAACCTCTTGAGCCGTAATCAAGTGCGCTATTCAGTTGCGCCACATGGCCTTTTTTTGTGGGTGCAAATATATTTCTTTTTTATTAAATGTACCAAATAAAATGAGAATTTATTTTGCTTTTTTTAATTCAAGAATTTAATAAAAAGAAATATTGCTAATACTTGTTTTAATGTATAGAGTAATGTTTTTAGATTATAAATTAATCTAAAGCATTTTTTGTAACAAAAACTTTCCAACCAAAAATAGCCATTTGTAGTTTGCTGGCTTTACTTAAATCTAATCTTTGTTTAGTATAGCTAGGTAGAATGGCTTTATTAAGTTTAGCTAATACTTTAAATAACTGTTTTTTCATGTCTGTTATTCTATAAAAACAAAACCCATTCATAAAGAGTTTATTGCTTTTTCATTTCTCAAAACTATTATTTAATTACCGGTTTGCCAAATAGTGTTTAGAGATTTTAAAAATGATAAAACTTATTCTAGACTAAGTTTTACATTTTATGTAAGTCTTAAAGAAGTATCCATAAGATAACATCAATAATTAGTTTGGCAAGTGCGATCATAAGTTTTATAGTTTAAAAGGTTAATAACAACTACAACCATTTTTAATGATTGTTCAGCCAATATATATTTTTGGGAATCTATTATCCAAATGAAATTAACAGAATTAATGAATTTAAATTTACATTTATAACTAAAAAAATATAAAAGGTTTTAATTTAAAACATTGTTTGCTTTATTAGTGTTTAAATATGTAGTTTAAAACAGTCTTTATTGTTTTATATTATAACAATTACAGGGGTTTTTTTGATGTGTTTTTAATTTACAAGGGAAATTTGATTTTAAAAAAACACTAAAAATGAGGTTTGATTTTTTTTGTAAAAAAAAATCTATAAAAACGATTTGTTAAAAAAGAGGGACTTATAGATAAAAAAATGCTCACTATAGTAATGTTACGTACCTTTGCAAAAAGTGTAAATGATATGAGAAGTATAATTATTATAATTGCAGTACTAATTTGTAATCAATTAAGTACTGCCCAAGTTGTTATTAACGAATTAGATTGCGATACCCCAGGCACAGATACTTTAGAGTTTATAGAATTAAAAACTCCATCTGCAAATACAAGCTTAGATGGATATGTTTTAGTACTGTTTAATGGCTCATCAAGTGGCATGGACTCTAGTTACTATGCTAAGGATTTAGACGGAACCACAACAGATGAAAATGGATTGTTAGTATTAGGTAGCACTACACTAACACCATTTCCTCAAGTACTAATACCAAGTAATATAATACAACAAGGAGCAGATGCAGTAGCTATATATCAAGCAGACGATACAGATTTTCCAGATGGAACTCTAGCGACAACTACAAACTTAATAGATGCATTGGTTTATGAAACAGGAGATCCAGAAGATGTGACATTGCAAACCTTGTTAGGAGAAACGTTTCAAATAGATGAAAACTTAAACGGTAACAAAACAACAGAATCTATACAGTTAAATAATGATGGAACAAGCTATGCAGTAACAACACCAACACCAAGACAACTAAACGATGGGTCAGGAGTAGTATTCAACCCTATAACCATATCCACCACACAAACACAGTATGGAGAAGGAGAGACGTTCAATATAACCTTTACAGCAGAAACTAATGTAACCGCAGATGCTACTTTTAGTTTTACGCTTAACAACTTTGGTTTTACTACTGCAGACTATACAGGAAATACAACCGTTACTATATTAAGCGGACAAAACTCGGTAACTACAAGTATAACATTAGTAGACGATACGTTTAATGAAGGCGATGAAGAATTGGTTATTAAATTTTCTAATTTATCTTCACCATACATTCCGTTTAATAACTTTATAACTATAAGAGCTGTAGATAATGATTTTATCGTTGCCCCATACGGAACTCCATTAAACCCCACATACGGTACAGTTGCTAGTACACAACCAAACGGATATTATGATCCTATAAATGGATTATCGGGCACAGCCTTAAAAGAGGCATTGCAGGGTATTATAGCAGATCCAGCAACGGTAAGAGCACAAACTTATGCCGATGTTATAAACATTTTAAAAGAAGCAGATGTTAACCCAAGTAACAGTAATCAAGTATGGTTAGTATATACAGAACAAGGACGTGCAAAGTTAGATATACAAACAGGAGGAAGTAATTTTGGAAAATGGAATAGAGAACATACATTTCCTAGATCGCGAGGCGGCTTTAATGATATAGAAGGCGATGAAATTGCAGATGGTATAAATACATTTTGGGCAACAAAAGCAGATTCGTTGCGTCACGCAAATTCAGACGCTCATGCATTACGAGCTGCAGATGGACCAGAGAATAGTAATAGAAGTAATAAACATTATGGAGGAACAGGATATAACGGGCCAACAGGAACAGCAGGAAGTTTTAAAGGCGATGTGGCAAGAAGCGTTTTGTTTTTAGACGTTAGATATAATGGTTTAGATATTGTTAATGGATTCCCTACAACAACAGGAAATGGAGAACTAGGAGACTTAGCGACCTTATTAGATTGGCACAGAAACGACCCGCCAGACGATTACGAAATGAACAGAAATAATGTGGTATACACTTGGCAATTTAATAGAAACCCATTTATAGATAACCCAGATTTAGTAGAATATATTTGGGGGAATAATGTAGGAGATACTTGGAATAATTCGTTAAGCATAGATGATTTTGAGAAGGAAATAGTAAAACTATACCCTAATCCTTTAACTGCAGACAATAATTTACATATTTCAGGAATTAATGGAACATACAAAGTTTCTGTCTTTTCTTCAGAAGGAAGGCTGCTTCAAACTAAAACACTTAAAAATAATTCATATTTAAAACTAAACTTATCTAGTGGATTGTATTTGGCGAAAATTCAAGTTGAAGGAAAAACACTAACGAGGAAAATTATTATTAAATAAAAAAAGCTCGAATACTTGTATTCGAGCTTTTAAGTCTTTATTAAAATATATAACTATAATTTACTTCGTTTTAATAATGATTACCCCGTTTTTAGCTTTTTCACCATGTAATTTAATCGCGCTTTCACCTTTTAAAATATTTACACTCTTTATCGTTTTTGGAATAATAGATGATAGCTCCTCTTTAGTAATTTCTTTACCATCTTTAATATAAATAGGATCTTTTAGGTTTTTAACTGTGTTAAAAATTACCTTGTTATCGTCTTGGTTTAAGTCTATAATAATATTTTCATCTTCCTTATTTTTATCTTGTTTCCAAGTATTAATCACTTTAGTTCCATTAACGATGTTTTCCTTCTTAACAATAATAATGTCTTCATTGTTATTGTCATTATTTTCATTGGAATAAACAAAAGTATTACCTTCTTTTACTTTGCTTGATTTGTTTTTTTCTTTAAAAATAACTTCTACATTTTCATTGTTATCTTTTGAAGTGTATACATAAACACTATTTGTATTAGTATTCTTTTTTAGTTTATAATTATTAGGACTAATATCTGTATTAAACTTAATAATACTTTTACTAGGGTTGCCTTTTACAATAACTTCCACATCTTCATCTTTATTATTGCTATTTTTTTTCTTTTTATAAGTATAAGATGTGTGCTTTTCATCACTATTATCATTATGGTCGTCGTCACCAGATAAGATAAATACATTATCATTAGGAGAGCCTTTTACTATAAAAGAATGATTCTCTACTTTTGCAAAGCCAACCTCTCCGCTGCTAGAATTATAATAAAACTTAAAAGCTTTTATTGGTTTTTGCCCAGATACATTATAATTACCTTTATTATTTTCTGGTGTTTTAAAAGAGGCTTTAATTGCGATAATTTCCCCTTTATTATTTCGTTTAATACCTTTAAACTTTAAATCAACATCTAGGTTATAAAATTGTCTTTTTGCATTTTCAAAATCTTCTTTACTAAAATCTTTAGTAATAATTACGGCTTCTATATCTTCTAACGTCTTTACAATAGAAGAAACATTAGCGGTTTTAGAGGGAGTTACAGTAGTGGTATAAATTTCTTTAGTGTTAAAGCTCATTAAAAATAGAGCTAACAAAGGAAGTATTAAAGCATACTTCCATAGATTTAATGGTTTAGATTTTGATTTGTGTAACATAATGATTCGTTTTTTGATTAATGAATTGTAAAAATTGTTAACTAATGCCATCTGATTAGGAGATAACACTGTTTTTAATAATAAAGTTTGATAACTTTTAGTATCAGTTATTTTTTGTTGAGTATTACTA
>NZ_JBSHNS010000256.1:0-1434 GCF_053601635.1 Pontimicrobium sp. MEBiC01747 | reverse complement strand
ATTTTTACCTGAAAAGAAACTACGTAAACAAATAATGAGTATTGAAACAGATAGTACTCCGTTAGAAGATCCTAAAGATTGGAAAACATGTAATTGTTTTGCTATATATAAATTGTTAGCTTCGGAAGAAGAAATAAATGCTATGAAAGCCAATTACGAAAATGGTAATTATGGTTATGGTCATGCGAAACAAGCCCTATTTGAGCTTATTTTAAAAACTTTTGAAACACAGCGTGAGCGTTATGATTATTATATGAATAATCTTAATGCTATTGACGATGCTTTAGCTAAAGGTGCTGAAAAGGCTACTGTAGTTGCTAATGATGTTTTAAAACGTGTTAGAGCTAAGGTTGGTTATTAAAGACGTTCACTTATATAAAAAAGAATCCTACTTAACAGTAGGATTCTTTTATTAAACAACCTCAAACAATTTCCCTGGTAAAGGCCTTACTACACCTTTCAACTCCATGTTTAGCAACAAGCCTGCAAGTTTATAAATGGGTATATTACAGTGTAATGCTATAATATCTAACATTTGTTTTTCATTATTTTTAAGGTAATTATATACTACTTTTTCATTATCTTCTAACTCTACAAATAATTGCTTCTGTATTATTGGTTGTTTTAAATCTTCTAACTGCCAGTTTAATAAATATGGTACATCTAAAGGGGTTGATAATAAATGTGCTTTTTGTTGTTTAATTAAATTATTACAACCTATACTTTGAGAATCTGTTGTTCGGCCAGGAACAGCAAACACATCTCTGTTGTATGAGTTAGCAATGTCGGCTGTTACTAAGCTACCGCCTTTTTCTGCAGATTCTATTACAATTGTTGCTTCACTAATGCCTGCAATGATGCGATTTCGTTTTAAAAAATTATTCCTATCGAAAGCATCTGTACTCCAAAAATCTGTAAAAAAGCCACCATTACGTTCTACTTCTACCATATACTTTTTATGTACTTTAGGATAGATTTGATTTAAGCCATGAGCCAAACATCCTACTGGTTGTGTTGCCCATTTGGACTGCTTTCTAAAAAAGACGGCATAAGCCCGTCTGGTATGAGTTTATAAAGGTTTATTGATATGTCTTGAGTGCCTACAATGATCTTTTCTGTTACGGTTTCAATAACATTTCGCTTCTTATCTCTATGTAAACTGCTCCAATTTTTATACATATTTTTCGCCTCGAAAATTAAATTATTACCTGTTTTTTCTTGTGTATCAAATGCTAAAATATCCATTTCTAATTCTGAAATGCTTTGTTCTAATTGTTGTAACTGTTCGTAGGGTTTCGTATGATATGAATTAAAAGCTTCAGTTTTAATTTGACCTTGGAGATGTAAATCAAGAAGTTTTTGAATTTTGGTATTTACTTTCTCTTTTTCTTTAATTAAAGTTTGTCGTTGTTGTTTTTTGGAGACAAGATTTGT
>NZ_JBSHNS010000255.1:0-781 GCF_053601635.1 Pontimicrobium sp. MEBiC01747 | reverse complement strand
CACCTGTAGCATCATAAATATACGAAATTGTTTTGGTAGCATCGTTATTAAAAGTGATACTTGTTGGTAAATTTAAGTGGTTGTAAGTAATACCTTGGGCTCCATTTTCACCTGCAACGCCAATACCTTTATTTAGGTCTTTTATCATGTTGCCATTGGCATCGTAAGTATAATCGTCTCCAACTTTGTTATCGCTTAAAAAGCCTTCTAAATCATTATTAGAATTGTCTGTTACAGATAGTAATTTATTGCCTAGGTCATAAATATAGTCTAATTTATCTATCGCCACAGTTTGATCTTTCTTTCTAAACAAATATAATAGGTTACCATTTTTATCATATTGCATACCACCTTCATTATATAAACTATGATGCCCTGTATATTGACCAAATACATATACAGCACCATTAGCAGATTTTAATCGATTTAAAGCATCATATGCATAGATATAACCTCTATCTGTATTATCTATGTTATTAGTTCTCCAAAATGTTTCGCTAATATTTCCATTATACAACGGAGTGCCACTGTTAGACTTTATAGTGTTATACGATAAATGAAAGCCAAAGAGGTCGTTACCTAAGTTATTAAAGTCGTTAATATCTTTAAGCCATCCGCGAATATTGTATTTATAATCTATACTTTGTAATCCTGAGGAGGTATTAGCTGTATTAGCTACAGCGCCTCCTACTTTTTTGTTTATCAGCTGGCCTAAGTCGTCGTAGCTATTATTCACTATTAACTCTGGCGTGCCATTATTTATGGTTTGGCTTTGGGTTAC
>NZ_JBSHNS010000254.1:0-5024 GCF_053601635.1 Pontimicrobium sp. MEBiC01747 | reverse complement strand
CTTTTTTTTTAGTTTTTTTAAGGAGTGTTTTTTTTCTTCTTGTCCTTATTATATATACGCGTTTTTGGTTGGTTTTTACTCTTGTGGGGGTTATCTATTTTTTAAGGGCCTTGTCTTTTTTTTATCTCTGCTTTTAAAGTTATGCTTCCCTCTTGTTTTTGCTTATTGATTTCTTCAATCTTTATCTTTTTCTCTTTTGTTTAATGCTCTCTTGCGTTAGGGATTGAATGGCTTGTTTAAGCTCCTTGAAAAGAGCGAGTAATGAAAGCCCGACCTTATTACTAAGCTTTTCTTGCTTTGTAATTAGGGAACGCCATAGAGAAAAGTTATATTAAAAATACAGTTTTATGTGTTGCTTGTCTATTGTTAACCTATTATCTTTGTTGCTTGAATTTTAAAACTTTTTATGATACAGATTACTTTACCCGATGGGAGTGTTAAATCTTTTGAGGAACGTTCTACTGCAATGGATGTTGCTAAAAGTATTAGTGAAGGCTTGGCTAGAAATGTTATTTCTGCAAATTTTAATGGTACTGCCGTTGAAACGACTACGCCTTTAACCACCGACGGGTCTTTAGTTTTACATACTTGGAAGACGGATGATGGTAAAAAAGCATTTTGGCATTCTTCGGCTCACGTTTTAGCTCAGGCTATTGAGGAATTATATCCTAATGCTAAGTTAACGATTGGTCCTGCTATTGATAATGGTTTTTATTATGATGTTGATTTTGGTGAGACTTCTATTTCTGACAAAGATTTTAAGGCTATTGAAACTAAAATGTTAGAGATTGCTCGTGGAAAGCATGATTTTAAAATGCGTTCTGTTTCTAAAGCTGATGCTTTGGATTTATATAAAGACAATCCTTTTAAAACGGAATTGATTGAAAATTTAGAGGATGGCACAATTACTTTTTGTGATCATTCAACGTTTACAGATTTATGTCGTGGTGGCCATATTCCAAACACTGGAATTATTAAGGCTGTAAAAATATTATCTGTTGCTGGTGCGTATTGGAGAGGTGATGAAACCAAACAACAACTGACTCGTGTTTATGGTATTTCGTTTCCTAAGCAAAAAGAGCTAACGGAGTATTTACATTTATTGGAAGAGGCTAAAAAGCGTGACCATAGAAAACTTGGTAAGGAGTTGGAGTTATTTACTTTTTCTCAGAAAGTTGGTGCTGGTTTGCCTTTATGGTTACCTAAGGGTGCTGCTTTACGTGAACGTTTAGAGAATTTTTTAAAGGCTGCACAAAAGAAAGCTGGCTACGAGATGGTAATGACACCTCATATTGGGCAAAAAGAACTTTATGTTACTTCTGGTCATTATGCAAAATATGGTGAAGATAGTTTTCAACCTATAAAAACGCCTAAAGATGATGAAGAGTTTTTATTAAAGCCTATGAATTGTCCTCATCATTGTGAGGTTTATAATAACAGCCAATGGTCTTATAAGGATTTACCGAAGCGTTATGCTGAATTTGGTACTGTTTATAGATATGAGCAGAGTGGAGAACTACATGGCTTAACTCGTGTTAGAGGGTTTACTCAGGATGATGCTCACTTATTTTGTACTCCAGATCAATTGGATGAGGAATTTAAAAATGTTATTGATTTAGTTTTATATGTTTTTGGCTCTCTAGGTTTTGAAAACTTTACGGCTCAGGTTTCTGTTAGAGATCCTGAAAATCCAGAGAAGTATATTGGTAATGTTGAGAACTGGGAAAAAGCTGAACAGGCAATTATTAGTGCTGCTAAAGACAAGGGCTTAGATTATGTTATTGAAGAGGGTGAAGCTGCTTTTTACGGCCCTAAGTTAGACTTTATGGTTAAGGATGCTTTGGGTAGACAATGGCAATTAGGGACTATACAGGTTGATTACAACTTACCTGAGCGTTTTGATTTGACTTATAAGGGTAGTGACAATGAGCTACACAGACCTGTAATGATTCATCGTGCTCCTTTTGGTAGTATGGAACGTTTTATTGCTATTTTACTAGAACATACTGGTGGAAATTTCCCGCTTTGGCTAATGCCAAATCAAGTTTCTGTGCTAACTCTTAGTGAGAAATATGAAAAATACGGAGAAAAAGTTTTAAATTTGTTAGAAAATCACGAAATTCGCGCCCTTGTAGACAATAGAAATGAGACTATTGGTAAGAAAATACGAGAAGCGGAGATGAGTAAAACGCCATATATGATTATTATTGGCGAGAATGAAGAGAAAGAAAATAAAATATCTGTTAGACAACATGGCGGAGATGATTTAGGCACAATTAGTGTAGATGAGTTTTCGGAAATTGTAAAAACAGAAATAAATAAGACATTAAAACAATTTTAAATAAGTTTAACTAAAACCTTAGAAGTCATAGCAATACGTAGAAAAAGATCAAAAGGCCCTTTAAGAGTAATTAAAGAAGACCAACACAGAATTAACTCTAAAATTAGAGCTGAAAAAGTGCGTCTAGTTGGAGATAATGTTGAAGTAGGAATATATTCTACTAGAGAAGCATTAGCAATAGCAACGGAGCAAGAATTAGACCTTGTTGAAATATCACCAAAAGCCGATCCGCCTGTTTGTAAAGTCATGGACTATAAAAAGTTCTTATACGAGCAGAAGAAACGTGATAAGGCTATAAAGTCTAAAGCAACTAAAGTTGTTATTAAAGAGATTCGTTTTGGTCCTCAAACAGATGATCATGATTACGAGTTTAAAAAGAAACATGCTGAGAAGTTTCTTAAAGAGGGTGCAAAGCTTAAGGCTTTTGTATTTTTTAAAGGACGTTCTATCGTGTTTAAAGAGCAAGGACAAATTTTATTATTACGTTTGGCTCAAGATCTTGAGGAGTTTGGTAAAGTAGAACAAATGCCAAGATTAGAGGGTAAGCGTATGACCATGTTTATTGCTCCAAAAAAGTAAAGACTAGCCTTAATTAAGGTGTAAAATATTATAAGCGAGATAATTAAAACCTAGGAAACAAGATGCCTAAAATGAAAACAAAATCTAGTGCTAAGAAGCGTTTTAAGCTTACTGGTACTGGTAAAATTAAAAGAAAGCACGCGTTTAAGAGTCACATCTTAACAAAGAAGTCTAAGAAACGTAAGCTAGCTCTAACGCACAGTACTTTAGTACACCCTGCAGATGAGAACAACATTAAAGTAATGATGCGTTTAAAGTAACATTACCTTAATTGGTTAAAATTAATATTTATAAACCCTGGAGTTAGGCCATTTGATTAACGATTGTAGATTTTTGATTTACGATTTTTATACAAATTAGAAAGTGTCGATTTAAAGACCGCCTACTACAAAAAAATTTAAAACTATGCCTAGATCAGTAAATTCTGTTGCCAAAAGAGCCAGAAGAAAAAAGGTGCTTAAACAAGCAAAAGGTTACTTTGGACGTCGTAAAAACGTTTGGACAGTAGCAAAAAACGCGGTTGATAAAGCTATGCAATATGCATACAGAGACCGTAGAAACAAAAAGAGAACATTTCGTGCATTATGGATTACGCGTATTAACGCAGGAGCTAGATTACACGGTATGTCTTACTCTCAATTTATGGGGAAATTAAAAGCTAATAATATCGAATTAAACCGTAAGGTTTTAGCTGATTTAGCAATGAATAACCCTGAGGCTTTTGAAGCTGTAGTAAATAAAATTAAATAAGGCATTTTGCCTTGACTAATATCATTTCGCTTATATAAAGGAAATCCGATTCTTAATTGAATCGGATTTTTTTTATTCTAAACTTAAACTTTATTTATTGTAAATAAAGTTACCTTTTCTTCTTTTCCTTTTAAGGCTATATTTCCTATTTCTGTAGTACTATAGTTATTTTTTAATTTTAAATCTCTTAATAGGCTTTCAGATATTAATAACCTTTGTTTGTATTTATTACATTCTCCTTGTATTCTTGCTGTTGTATTTATTACATCTCCATGATAGGCTATTTCTTTTTTAACGGTGCCTACTTCTGTTACAATTAAATCTCCTCCATGTACTCCTGCTTTGAATTTAGGATACACTCCGTATTTTTGCATGTATTGCTTTTCTTTCTTTAATAACCTAGCTTCAAAACTATAAAATAATTCGATACAATTATTTTTAACGATTCCTTTAGTGTATGGCCAACTGAGTACTGCTTCGTCTCCTACATATTGATATATATCTGCATTATACTTTGTTATTACTATATTTAAATCGTAAAAACATTCTTGTATAAACTCACTATATTTATAATGCCCTAATTGCTCTGCTATTGTTGTTGATGCTTGTAGGTCTAGAAACATAAAAATACGCTTTTCTTCTCTTGGCTTCTTATAATGACCTATTAAAAGCTTTATAAATATGCCTTTACCAAATTTTTGATTTGCTATTTTTATAAATGCAAAAACTAACGAGCATATAATAAAATAGACTATTATTAACCAAAATACTTTACTTTTTATCCACCACCCTGAAACATCATTGGGCAAATTTACATCTCCAAATTCTTCTACTTTTCTAGATATAAATGTTATAGAAATAATTAAACTAAATAGATATATTATAGACTTTTGAATAAAAACTAAACCTATTGATAATTTTTTGGACACATATTTATCGAACAAAAAATCGACTATAGCATAAAAAGTACCTACTATTACTCCAGAAATAATTCCGAAATTAAACAGCCATTGTATTATAGAGATGTCATTTTCTATTCCTGTTTCGAGCTCTCCTATTGCATAGTATCTAATAGTTATGAATAGACACAATGCAAGAATCCAAAATACTATTGCCCACAATAGTAAGCGTAGAAATTGTAATACATTATTTTTCAATATGCTTACGACTTTAGGTTAATCTTTAGAGATTTCGTTTATGGCTATTTTAAATTCTGTCCAATCTATTTGCTCATCTTCATTTTTATCGTAACCTTCAATTAATTTAGAAGCCACTATACCTCTAATAAAACCACTTATTTCTGCTTGCTTAAGAAGTTTTACAATTTCTTTTTTTGATAGTTTTCCATCTCCAT
>NZ_JBSHNS010000253.1:0-414 GCF_053601635.1 Pontimicrobium sp. MEBiC01747 | reverse complement strand
TAGCCCTTTGCTTTAAATACAGAATATATTCTGTAAAGATTTAATTTTCTATTAATTTTGAAATTGATTAATTCCTAATTATAACATATAGTTTTTTAAGCCTCATACTTCTTTAAGTTTAACTAGTATTTCTCTAAGTGCTTCCATTTCTTGTCTAATAACAAAACGAGCAACTCCTAAGTGTTCTTGTTCTTTATTTTTGTAGCGTTTTAGTTCTTTAAATTCTCGTTTTAAACGCTCTAAGTATTTAGGTTTTGAAGTTTCTAAATAGTCTTCGTAATTTTCTTTAATTCTAATGATTTGGCTTTGTATTAATTGCCATTTCTCTTTTCTATCTTTATGTAACTGACTTCTTTGTAATCCAAAAATTTCTACAGATGTTTTTACTTTATCTTCATCTAGTTCTTTTATTCC
>NZ_JBSHNS010000252.1:0-2454 GCF_053601635.1 Pontimicrobium sp. MEBiC01747 | reverse complement strand
CCATCTACACCGTTTGTTCCGGCAGGTCCTTGTGGTCCTTGTACACCAGGGATTCCTTGTTCTCCTTGGAATCCTTGGTCTCCTTGATCTCCTTTAGGTCCAGCAGGTCCTTGCGGTCCTTCAGGTCCAACTGCGCCATCTACACCGTTTGTTCCGGCAGGTCCTTGTGGTCCTTGTACACCAGGGATTCCTTGTTCTCCTTGAAATCCTTGGTCTCCTTGATCTCCTTTAGGTCCAGCAGGTCCAACATTTCCTGAAGCAGCATACATAGCAAAAGGGACTGCTCTTAATTGTGATGCTCCTACTATATTATAATTAGTTCCTCCTGATTGATCTATTGCTATTTGAAGCCAGTAGTTATTGGTGCTCCAATCTATTAGAGAAAAATCACTGGAGGAGTTATTACCAGCACCAATGGCTATATCAAATGTACCATATGTATTTGTTGTTGGTGTATGATTTTCTGTATATATAACTGTGCCTGATGGTCCAGATTGTAATATAGAAATTTCAACACCTAAATTTTGATTAATAATTAGTTCTCCAGAATTATCTCTGGCAATAGCTTGATAGTTAAATGTTTGTGCAATAGCACTTGTGGCGAGGAGCAAAAATGCTACTATGAAAAGTAGTTTTTTCATTTGATTGTAGTATTAAGTTAGGTTAAGGAATTTTGAGAGTTTAATTTTAGTTTATAAACATTAATCTTTGTTAAGTTTTACATAAAGCATAAAACATTTGACTTGTTTTTTTTGTGATAATGCTTTTTTTGAAAGAAATTAAACTAAACTTGTAGTTGGGTTTTTTCATAATTTGGGAGTAAGTTTTAGTTGACTAGGGGATCAAATTTTTAAAAGATATTTCCTTAAAAATATACCTATAGAATTAAACAATATTATTACTATTAATGCTAAGCTTTGAATTTAGATGAAATGCATTTTTAATCGATAAAATGCATTTTATGTAATAAAGTTTCAAATTAATACGATAAAATGCAATTTTGCTAGTTTAAATGATGTATGATTAAAAATTAAAAAGGTTTTAAATTAAAAATTATTGCCTATATATTTAGCAGAATAAGCATTAGTTTTTTGTTTTTTTTTAAGATTGTGGTAATAATTTTTTTTACCAAAAATTAATGTATATATTGAACAAAATAATTATTAAGAATAGATAATGGAAAAAATTAAATATGAATTAGAGTTTCCTATTCATGCTTCGCCACAATTAATATATCAATATATATCTACGCCTTCAGGGTTATCAGAATGGTTTGCTGATAATGTAAACTCCAGAGGAGAATTATTTAAATTTATATGGGATGGAACAGAAGAGCAGGCTAAACTTTTAACTAAAAAAAGTGGAGAACGAGTGAAATTTAGATGGTTATCTGATGAGGATGAGCCTTATTATTTTGAAATGAGGATACAAGTAGATGAAATTACTAAAGATGTATCTATAATGATTGTGGATTATGCGGAGGAAGACGAAGTAGATGAAGCTAAGATGTTATGGGAAAATCAAATATCAGATTTAAAACAAGTATTAGGTTCTACATAATACCAAAGAAAGAATTTAAGTTTATATTTGTCCCGAAGAAATTCGGGATTTTTTATGATAAATTTTAATGGAACTTTACAGAGTGAAACAAATACTATTAGTATTAATAATAGAGGGTATACTTATGGAGATGCTTTGTTTGAAACTCTAAAAGTATCTTATGGTAAACTACTATTTTGGGAGGATCATTATTTTAGATTAATGGCTTCTATGCGTATTATGAGAATGGATATTCCTATGTCTTTTACCATGGAATTTTTAGAAGCGGAAATTATTAAATTACTTTCTGAGAGTAATATGATGAAGACTTCTGCCAGAGTAAAGTTGATGGTTCACCGTAACTCAGGAGGTTTATATTTGCCTACAGATAATACTGTAGGTTTTATTATTTCTGTAAAAACTATTGATAATGATTTTTATTTATTGAATGAAAATAATTATGAGGTTGATTTGTATAAGGACTTTTATGTTTCCCCAAGTTTATTGTCTACTTTAAAAACGAACAATAAAGCAATTAACGTTACTGGTAGTATTTATGCCAAAGAAAATATGTTAGATAACTGTTTATTATTGAATACTAATAAGCATGTTGTTGAAGCTTTAAACGGAAATTTATTTTTAGTTAAAGATAATATTGTAAAGACACCTCCTTTGGAAGATGGTTGTTTAAAGGGAATAATGCGTAAACAATTAATAGAAATTATTGGTTTAATACCAGAATTATCTATTGAAGAATCTTCTATATCGCCTTTTGAACTGCAAAAAGTTGATGAAATATTTATTACAAATGTAATTACAGGGATACAATCTGTAACAAAATACAGAAAGAAAACATATAGTAATGAAGTAGCTAAGCAATTACTTCAAAAATTGAATGTAAAGGTTAGATTAGGT
>NZ_JBSHNS010000251.1:0-341 GCF_053601635.1 Pontimicrobium sp. MEBiC01747 | reverse complement strand
GTCCTTCTGGAAGGGGATGGAATGGCACTTATAATGGCAACCCTATGCCTAATAGCACCTATTGGTTTACGGTACAGTACAGAGAACCGAGCACTAATGAAGTGAAAACGTTTAAGGCCCATTTTGCCTTGAAACGATAATAAACAATTTTAAATATTTAATTTAAAAAGGTCTAAGCTATTGCTTAGACCTTTTTTGTTTTTAAACAGAACTTAGTTTATTGATATAGAATTGATACTGTTTATATAGTTTTCATTTATAAGTGAATTAGGCTATGTTTTTAATAAAAAAGGGAAAGGTAAGGTAAGGTAAGGTAAGGTAAGGTAAGGTAAGGTAAGGTA
>NZ_JBSHNS010000250.1:0-3631 GCF_053601635.1 Pontimicrobium sp. MEBiC01747 | reverse complement strand
CCTACGGGCTCAAAAGTTCCTAGTTTACGTTTAAGAATCTGATTAATTTTTATATCCTTTTCTAATTGTTGAGACCAAATACTGTCTTTGTTTTTTATATAACCACTATAAAGTTTAATGTGAGCTAATCGGCCGTACCTTGAATCGTATTCTACTTTAAATACTTTCGCTGAATTGCTACTGGTGTTTTGTGTATTGGTTTTAAAGACGGAAGTAATAGTGTTTAATAAGGGCGTAATACCCATATCTAATTTAGCACTTCCAAATAATAATGGTACTAGTTTTTGTGAAGCAATTTGGCTAGTTGCGCTATGTTCTATTGTTTTTAACTCTGGAAGATTGTCGTTTAAAATAGCGTCTAAAAAAGTATCGTCGTATTCTGTTAAATTCTCGAAGCTTTTTTCAATAATCGACTGAGATAGGTAAGGAGTTGTCTCTAAAAATGGCACTAGTTTTGGTGCATCTGGATTGCTTAAATCTGCATAATTTAAGGCAAACAAATGTGTATGTAAATCGGCTTCTAAATCTGTAAACACCTCCTCAATATCGGCACCATTTCTATCTATTTTATTAATAAAAATTAAAACAGGAATGTTACGTTCTTGTAACGATTCCCATAAATTAAGTGTATTGGCTTGTACGCCTTCTACAGCAGAAACCACTAATACCACAACATCTAATACCGAGAGTGCTCGATCTACTTCGGCAGAAAAATCGATATGTCCTGGTGTGTCAACTATAGTAATTATAGTGTTATTCCACTCAAAATCTACCGTAGCCGTTTTTATAGAAATACCACGTTCTTTTTCCATTTCTAAACCATCGGTAATAGCAGAGCCTTTATCTACATTACCACGTAGTCTAGTTGCACCAGCTGTATGTAACATACCTTCAGTTAAAGTTGTTTTACCTGCATCTACATGAGCAAGAATACCTATCGTAATTTTAGTTTTATTTAAAGACATATTCTATGAATAAACAGACAGCAAAAATAAACTTTTAAGTAACGCATAGTTAAATGACATTAATATATAGTGTATTTATTAAAATAGTATTAAATAATGTGTACTTATAGGTTTGTTAAATTATTCTTAACATTTTAATTATTTTTATTTTGTTTAATTATATTTACTTAAAATTAAACAAAACTATTATGGATATTTTACGAGAAGCTACACAGTTTGAAAACGCGAAAATGAGTCATATGTCTACAAGTGATAGAGTAGTTGCATCTAGAGAAGCTAAACGACTTATATTGGCTATAAATGAAATATATAAAAAGACAAAAGATTCTGCTTTAATGGATGTAATGAAAAGATTAACAGTTAAGAAAAAGAAAATTGAAAAACGACTTCAAGGAAGACCTACAGTGTAAATAATTATATGTTTTTAAAAACCAAATTCTAATGCTATGTTTGGATTGTTCAAAAAAAAATCGGAAAAAGAAAAGTTAAGAGCTAAATATAAGAAACTACTAAAAGAAGCGCATAGTTTGTCTAGTATTAACAGAAAACTGAGTGATCAAAAAACTTTTGAAGCTGAAGAAATAATGACACAGCTCGAGAAAATGAACTAATGTGTTTATATTATGATTATTAGTAAAGTACTTAAGGTAAAAAGTAATGGTAATTTAACTCTGTGTGTTATATGTAATAGAAGTAGATTGTAATTACGTTTTATAAAAACTCTATTTTACATAATATTAATTATAGTACATTTTATAACAATTAGCGAAATAGCGCTTTTGGGCGATATTTGACATAATTGCAGATATAATGTCTTTAGACTTATATCGATAGTAATTATGTCAAGCTAATTGTGTCTTCGTTATAATAATTTAGATATGTAGCTATAATGTTATATTATGTAAAATATCCCAGAGTGTTTATAGCTCATTATAATATTTAGTGCTTGGGTCATTAAACTTCATCGTTTTTGTTTCTCGTATAATTTTAATATTCTGTACAATCCTTCAACATTTTTTAAATACGCGATTCTCAAGAAACATTAGAACTAAATAAGTGTACTATAATTAGTCGCTATGTAAAATTGCCGCTGCCAAACGCTCGATTGCTTTTTAAAAATAATTATGCTATCGCAGTAATTTTTTTAAACACAATTATCCAGCACTTGCCAGCGCCAAAAAAAGCTAACTTTTAGTTTCAATTAAACTTTACGTTTGCGTGTGAATTCTCGTTATAATTTTTTCCCACAAGCTTTTCGTTTGTTTGCCACAAGAGTATAAAATTTTCCACCCGCATAAATCCTTTCTAAAATTTCTATACACTTGTTATGTGTACAACTCCGATTAAACTTCTTTTATTTAGTACTTCTAATATTATGTAAAATAGAATTAGATTTTAGTTATTAAACCAAAAACAATATCTGTACTATCATTATTTGTTATATGTGCCTTATATAAATATGTTTTATCATTTAAAACTTCTATAATTTCGACTTCAATTAGATTTCCTTCTTTATGTTTATCCTTATTCAGGGACATTTTTATTGTCTCTAATCGATACTTGTGGTCATCAGTCCACTTTATTTTATATTTCTGTGTACCTCCTAAACCACCTTTTTCTATTTGACGCTTTTTGCGTCGTTTCATTATAGTTTCACTGTATGCAGGATTCTCATATTTAAATTTCCCGAGATGAAAGGCTTTGCACTTTACACGATTTTCTTCTGGTAATTCGTATGTTTTATATTTTGAATTAACAAAATAGTAAACCGATTGCCAACAGTCATCTGTCATTTTCATTGGGTAAACTAACTTACCTTTTTTAAAATGGTCTAGACAACCTTTTTGCCAACCGTCATGCTTATATGTACTTTTTTCTTGGTTGATAGTTATATCATAACGTTTACCTTTTTTATCTACACAATAGTCAATTACTACAACCGCTACCCTATCAACGTCATCAACAAATGTTTGAGAGTAAGAACTAAAAGAAATAATTATGAATCCAAAAAATAGAAGTTTTTTCATATAGTTAGTTTATAGCTAAACTACTTTATATCTTTTTTTCTTGATAAAAAAAGAAACAAAAAAATCAAGGCTTAATAAAACTTTGGAAACAATTACGGCTCAATCGCTATATTTTAGAAAAGAACGTTTTATTGTTACAATAAAATTATTTTAATATAAAACTTAGTTCGTCTGATTTTAATCAATTAATAATTTATTTTTATATCTTTAGTGTATTATAGATTCTATTCTAATCAACAGACCTATTAAATGTTAAAGGTTTTTGAATTCAATTTTATAATAATCTCCCTACTAGTTAATAACTATTTTATTTGATAAATACCCTTTATTGGGTATTCTTTTATTGTTTCACAATTAAGAAATTTACATTCTAAATATTAGCTATTATGAAAAAAACTCTTTTACTTATTATTTTAATTACAGTTACCAGTTGTGCTTCTGTTTCTTTTTATGAGAAGAAAGACCTATCTAGTGAAACAGGGTTGAAATTTTATCATTCCAAACCTTATTTATTAGTTGAAAAAAGCCCTCAAAAAGATGTAAAAATTAAATCAACAATTATTTATTTACCAGATTTAGAAAATCCAACTTATGCCAAAATTAAACCTGGATTTGGAAGCTCAGATTTAAAAGTTGACC
>NZ_JBSHNS010000249.1:0-597 GCF_053601635.1 Pontimicrobium sp. MEBiC01747 | reverse complement strand
GTCTTTAGATGATCCAAAGTTTGAATACGAAGTCATAGCCATAACTGGCTCTAAGCCAAACATTTTTACAACACCAGAGGTCATCTGTGCTATTTTAATTAAATCTTTTGCTTCTGGGTTTATATTTATAGAGGTATCACTTAAAAACATTGGCCCACGTTGGGTCATCATTACATTTGTAGTTGCTATTCGTGTAGATCCTGGAGCTAAGCCTATAAGTTCTAACATTGGTTTTACTACACTTGGGTAGCTACGAGAATAACCAGAAATTAATGCATCTGCATCTCCTTCATTAACCATCATTGCGGCATAGAAATTACGCTCTCTCATTAATTTCTGCGCTTCAAATAAAGTTACGCCTCTTCTTTTACGTTGCTCCCAATAGACTTCGGCATATTCGTTTCTCTTAGCTTCTTGTTCGTCTGTTTTTGGGTCTATAATAAGTACATCTGCATCGAATTCTATTTCTTCTTTTAGGCGTTCTATTTCTTCTTTACGGCCTAATAAAATTGGGATAGCCACACCATCATCATGCACAATTTGTGCTGCCTTTAACACATCTAAATGATCTGCTTCTGCAAAAACCACACGTTTTGG
>NZ_JBSHNS010000248.1:0-2137 GCF_053601635.1 Pontimicrobium sp. MEBiC01747 | reverse complement strand
ATGTTATTGTAGAGCCTATAGAAAAATTAAATGTGCTAATGCATTTTTTAAACTCAAAAACTGGTCAACGTGGTATTATATTTTGTAAAACAAAAGCAGCAGTAAATAAACTTGCAAAAAACTTAGCTATAAATAAATTTTCTTCAGGAGCATTGCACGGTAGTTTAACTCAAGGAATTAGAGATCGTATCATGGAGCAATTTAGAGAAGGTTATATTAATATTTTAGTGGCTACAGATTTAGCGGCAAGAGGAATAGATGTTAAAGACGTTACTTATGTTGTAAATTACCATTTACCAGAATTTTACGAGTCTTACATACATAGAAGCGGTAGAACAGCAAGAGCAGGAGCAAAAGGGTTAGCTTTAACAGTATTACAAAAAGAGGAAGCATTTGAAATTCCAGAATTTGAGGATGAATTAGGAATTACATTTACTAAATACAATAAACCTAATGCACGAAGTATAGAAGAAAATAATGCTGTACTTTGGGCTAGGCAAATATTTAAAACAAAACCAAATCATAATCTTTCCATAGAGTTTAAAGAGAATATTAAGACTGTATTCCATCATTTAACAAAAGATGAATTGATAGAGAAACTATTGGCAAATTATATGCTTCAAAATGCAAAAACACCTTTAGATGGTGAAACAAAAAAGAAGAAAAAGCATAAATAATACTAGAACTTTAGTCTTATAAGGAAAAAATAATCCATCCCTACAATATGTTCCCTCGCAAATTTAAACTTTGTTATATTATATTAACACTCTTTATAAATAGTATTTATTGTCAGAATACAAATATTAAAGAAGACGTGTCTAACAAGAATGCTTTAATAGAGAAACTTAATGCTACATATAATAATGTAAAAAATGCACCAGAAAAAAGTTATAAGATTGCAAAAGAAAGTTTAATTATTGCAGAACAAGAAAATAATCTAGAAGCAAAAATAATAGCAAATAATATATTCTCATCATATTATAATTACCAAGGCGATAAAACAAAAGCACATTATTACTCAGGTCTAGTCTATAATATGCTTGATAAAAAACTTAAGTTTTCAGAGTTTGGGTACGCATTAGCCATGAATTGCGCCATTTATTTTAGGCAAGCAAAAGATTATGATCATGCTATAAAGTTTTATAACGAAGCTCTACTTATTTATAATAGTTATACCGAAAAAGCGACGTATAATAGATTCTTATTAATAAGTGATTTAGCTTACCAATACGCACTAAAAAAGAAAGAGGCTTTAGCACTAGATTACTATAATCTAGCACTAGAAGAAGCTAAATGTTTAAATAATACAATTTGGCTATCGTCTGCTTATAATAATTTAGGATATTACTATTACGCACAGTTAAACTATGAAAAAGCACTTAGTTATTATAATAAAGCAAAAAGTTATATAAATATTGATACTCTAGGAAAATGGAGTGAACTATACTATTTAAATATTTTAGAAAATATAGCACACATATACTTAGAGTATTCTAAACTGTATGATGAAGCAGCTGCAATACAAAAAAAAGTAGCAAAAATAAGACGAAAGTATAACGATGAAACAGGAGCAATATCTGCGGATATTGAACGCTTAAAAAGTTTAACAATAACTAAAAAGTTTGATGAAGCAAATAAGCTCAAAAAAAATATAAATACCTATTTTAAAAGTAAAGATAGTAATGAAATTATTCAGGATCAAGATGTCGCATTTGCCTATGAAAGATATTTAAAAGCTAAGCTGTTTAATTATGAATGTACAAAGGAGTATAATGAGTATTTTAAAGTCTCTAAGACATTATCAAGCTTTTTAAAAAAGCAGTTCGATTATAATAAAATAAAAAATGAAGAAGCTATAGCAAGTTACATTAAGCTTCAAGAAAATGACTTTAAAAGTAAACTAAAATTAGAGAAAGAACTAACACTAGAAAAAGACGCATCGTATAAAAAAGATAGGTTTTTTTTGTTTTTAATAATATTTATGTTGTGCCTTACTATAACCTCTTTAGTTATAATTAATTATGCAATAAAGCAACGTAAAAAGAGAACAGAACAAGATAACTTAATTACAAAATTAACATTAAGAAATACTACTTTAGAAAAGGAAAAACTAAATGATATATTAGAATCTAAAGAA
>NZ_JBSHNS010000247.1:0-1112 GCF_053601635.1 Pontimicrobium sp. MEBiC01747 | reverse complement strand
ATCAATATCTTCTACAGTTTGCGTGCCTCCGTAAATAGCATTCATTTGTGCTTGAGTTAATGGTTTAAATGTCTTTAACATGATATTATAGATTTATAATTAATAATAGAAAAGGTATAAAAATAAATTGAGTATCGTTATTGTTAATGAGAGACTTAGCTTAATTTTAACAGTAAATAAGCGTTGTGAAGTAAGAGAATATTCAAAAAAAAGATAAAATCTTATAAATCCATAAAAATTAAGTACCTTTGCACGCTTAAAATAAGGCACAAAGATTATGGCTAATATTAAAAACATCGCAATTATTGCGCACGTAGACCACGGTAAAACCACTTTGGTAGATAAAATTATGTACCACTGCCAGTTATTTCGTGAAAATGAAAATACTGGAGATTTAATTCTAGATAATAACGATTTAGAGCGTGAGCGTGGTATTACTATTACGTCTAAAAACGTTTCTGTAATATATAAAGACACAAAAATTAATATTATCGACACACCTGGTCACGCCGATTTTGGTGGAGAAGTAGAGCGTGTATTAAACATGGCCGATGGTGTTTTATTATTAGTAGATGCTTTTGAAGGGCCAATGCCACAAACGCGTTTTGTATTACAAAAAGCGATAGACTTAGGGCTTAAGCCTTGCGTTGTTGTAAACAAAGTAGATAAGGAAAACTGTACGCCAGACGAAGTACATGAGAAGGTATTCGATTTAATGTTCGAATTAGGAGCAGAGGAGTGGCAATTAGATTTCCCTACAGTGTACGGTTCTGCTAAGAACAACTGGATGAGTGACGATTGGCAAAAAGAAACAGAGAATATCGAGCCATTATTAGATATGGTTATAGAGCATATTCCTGAGCCAAAAATTCCTGAAGGAAACACACAGATGTTAATTACATCGTTAGATTTCTCTTCATTTACAGGACGTATTGCTATTGGGCGTTTAACAAGAGGAGAATTAAAAGTAGGACAGCAAATCTCTTTAGTAAAAAGAGATGGTTCTATAGTAAAAAGTAAAATAAAAGAGCTTCATATTTTTGAAGGTTTAGGCCGTAAAAAAGTAGACGAAGTACAAACAGGAGATATTTGTGCAATCGTTGGTTTAGAAG
>NZ_JBSHNS010000246.1:0-15136 GCF_053601635.1 Pontimicrobium sp. MEBiC01747 | reverse complement strand
CATACAGAGTACGAACGTTGGTACGAGGAAGACCCAGAAACAAAAAACATGGTTATTTCTCACCCTATCATATTAGCAGGATGCGATTCGCGTTTTGAATACGACCTAAATAGAGCGCCAGAAACAGCAATATACAATGATGCTTGGGGAAAACAACTCTGGAAAACACCATTACCAGATACCGAAAGACAAAAATCGTTAGAAAAACATAATGCTTTTTATAAAGTAGTACACTCATTAATACAAAAAATAGAATCTAAGTTTGGCCTTGCTATCGTTTACGATATGCACAGTTATAATTGGAAACGTTGGGATAGGGAAGTACCAACATGGAATCTTGGAACAGCCAATATAGACAATAACCGTTTTGGTGAAGACATAGAAGCATGGAGACAAAGTTTAAGCGAATTACAATTGCCAAATGGTATAAAATCTACTTCAAAAATTAACGATACATTTCAAGGAAATGGATTTTTCTTAAAATTCATTACACAAAACTTTCAAAATACCTTAGTTTTGGCAACCGAAATAGCAAAAGTATACTGCGATGAGTATAACTATATAATGTATCCCGAAGTCGTTTCTGCAGTAGAAAAACAACTTAGAGTGCGTGTTATAAACCATGCAAATGCATTTTACAAAAGACATAATAAATAATGATGACTGAAGATGTTGTAAAAGTCCACGGAGATTTAATTAAAATAGATAACGATTTGCACGATTTGGAGCAAAGAATAGAGTTACTTAATTATATTAATCCGTTAAATATAGAAAGCGAAAAAAAACATTTCTTTTCTTCTAAATACAACTATAATCCGCAATTTAAATACCCGAAAATTAAGTTTAATGGTTACGAATTACATAGAAAACTATTTTCGCAAAAATTAAAACGAATAAACGATGACGATATAAGAAACTTATATAAAGATATCATTTATGAATATTCTGGGTTAATAGAATGTATAGAAACAATAGGACAAGGCAAACGATTTTATTATAACAGCTTAAAAAGTTTTGGCACACCTACCGAGTGCGATATAGAAAATGCTAAATTTATTTTACGCTTTGATGATAGTGATTTTGAAGAAGATTTACTACCAATGTATAATGCAGATGATGCAATTGCCTATTTTGAAGAATACGCTAAACGTTACGATTTTGAGTATATCATAAAAAAATCGACTAACATTTCTGCAGCAGCAATGGTTTTAAATAACCAAAAAACATTAGTACTACATAAAAACCATAAGTATAGCAAGAACCAATTAAAAGTTTTAGCAAATCATGAAATAGGAGTCCATTTAGTAACAACATTTAATGCCGTAGAACAGCCTTTAAAAATATTTTCTAATGGACTACCCAATAATGTAGAAACACAAGAAGGATTAGCCGTTTATGCAGAATATATGTCTGATTGTTTAACTATTAACCGATTAAAAGAACTAGCATATAGAGTTATAGCAGCAGACTCTTTAGCCAAAGGCTACGATTTTAAATCTACTTTCCATTTGTTGCATAACCAATACAAACTAAACAGAGATAAAGCATATATAATAACACTACGTATACATCGTGGCGGTGGTTTTACAAAGGATTATTTGTATTTAACAGGTTTAAATAAAATATATAACTATGCAAAAACGGGCAACGATTTAAATGTTTTATTAACAGGTAAAGTTACTTTAGAGTATAAAGATGTTATAGAGAAAATGCAAGCATTAGGTTTAGCTAAACCTTCTAAACATTACACAGATGCGTATTTAACAAATAGTAACTCTAATAAAAACTTCGATTTTATATTAAATAGTTTAAAACTACAGTAAACCACTAAAGCTTTTGGTATTTTATAAAATTTAAAAGAAATAAAAGTTTATTTAGCCACAAATAATACAAATAATATAGTGTACAAAAAATTGCGTAATAGTTATTTACTTCCTTATTTACAAGTGCTATAAGATTTATTTATGTTAAAATAATCACAATCATTAATAAATTCTATGGTAAAACCAGTGTATTTAACTAATTTTACCCCAAAATTTGACAAAAATATTTATGGACATTTTATTAAAAGAAGCATTAGAATTTGAAAACGCTAAAATGAGTCATATGTCAACTAGTGATCGTGTAGCAGCTTCAAGAGAAGCGAAAAGGCTTATATTAGCATTAAACGAAATATATAAAGAAACAAAGGACTCCACATTAATGGACGTTATGAAGCGTTTAACTGAAAAGAAACGCAAAATTGAAAAACGTTTGCATGGTAGACCAACAGAAACTATCTAGTTACATATTATTAAAACAAAAAGCTCAATTAATTTTGAGCTTTTTTTAGGCCTAATTATTATCTAATTTAACGTATTTAGTACATATTAAATTGAGACTAATAAATTTAAAAATTATATAAATAGTTTACGTATATTTTATAATTATGCTATTATATTTTCTGTATTAATGTTCATAGGTATAGCTTTATTATTAGTAACTATTGCTACTTATGTTGTTGACCATTTTTCAGAAGAAAGAGCAGCAAATTATTATCAACACTTAAAAGATTATAAATTAAATAATTAAATCAACTCATTTATGATTATAACTAAAGGCATACGTTTCTCAACCATGTTAAGATGGTCTGGATTCCATTTTGTGTGGTTAATTCTTTTAATGGCGTCAATAGCAACTCTATATCACTTTGGTATTATTAACTTCAAGATACCGTGGGTTCCAGTATCTGTTATAGGTACAGCATTAGCATTTTATGTGGGTTTCAAAAACAACCAATCGTACGATCGCATGTGGGAAGCTCGAAAAATTTGGGGAGGCATTGTTAATGAAAGTAGAACATGGGGAATGTTAGTTGATGGTTTTGTATCTAACTTATTTGCTACTGAAAAGATATCTGAAGAAGATTTGAAAGCAACAAAACGAAAATTAATTTATAGACACATCGCATGGTTATATGCGCATAGAAGCCAACTTTTAGCAACAACTTCATGGGAACACGCCAGTCAAGGCGGACATATTGGAAGAACAGCTAAATACTATCAGAAAAAATTTGGAGTAGGTTTAATTGATGATGAAGTAACCCGAACAGAGTTGAAACTGTTTTTACAACCAGAAGAACATGATCGTTTAATTAATAATGTTAACACGGCAACACAAATTATTAATGAACAATCTAGAGCCTTACATAAACTACGAAAAAAGGGATTAATAGAGGATTTTAGGCACATGGAAATGGAAAATGTTTTACGTAGCTTTTATACACTTCAAGGAAAAAACGAACGTATAAAAAAGTTTCCACTACCAAGACAATATGCCAACATGAGTAGGTACTTTGTAGGCATATTTATTGCATTATTACCATTTACTTTAATACCAGAAATGTTTGAGTTAAGCGGTTGGGCTCAATGGTTATCTATACCCATAACAGCTTTAGTAGGATGGGTTTATATTTGTATGGAACTTGTAGCAGATTATTCTGAAAACCCATTTCAAGGCATGGCAAACGATATTCCTATGCTATCGTTATGTAGAACTATAGAAATAGACTTGAGGGAAATGCTTGGAGAAACTAACTTACCTCCAAACATTAAACCTAAAAATGGTATTTTAATGTAATTTAAAACTTGTTTTTTGCAAGTGTATACTTAATAGAACAGAGTGTATTGTGCGTAAAATAGAATTAATTATTACATAATTTAGTCATACTACGGTTATAGTTTTTACCTACAGGTATTTTATGTGTAGTAATTAAAATTTGGTGTCTTTCAATAGACTTTATCTTATCAATAGCAACAATAAACGATTTATAAACTCACAAAAAATTAGCTTTCCTAAAAATAGATGAGTAATAGGATATTTTTTAATGATTAATAATCATGTCTTCATTTAAAAACCATTTGGTATAATTACTACAAGCTTCAATATATAAGATAGTTTGGCAGGAGCATACGAAACAAATAAGCAATACAATTTAGCTGTAGAATTGGCAGAAAACAGAAAGTATTGTTTATTACAAAGCTACTTTAGAGTGGTTAAAAGTAAAATGCATGAAAGAAGAAAATCACCATGTAGAGTCATAATTGTTAACTCTTTAAACAAAACACTCTTCGCATTTACCCTGTATTAATATCTGTGAAACCTCTATTTTTCGTTTATCAATTTTTGGGATTGTAATATTTACTGGTAAACAATCTACTTTACCACAATTTGAACATTGAAAATGAGGATGATGATCTTTATGTCCCGAAACAGAACAATCACTGCACTTTGCGTACCATTTATTTCCATTTTTTCCTAGAAATGAATGTAAAATTTTATCATCTTCTAATTTATCTAAAATACGATAAATTGTAGTTTTATTCATTTGTGAACTAAGTTGCTCTACCAATGCAATAACAGAAATTGCGCTAGAATTCTTCTCGAATTCATCAAGCAATATTTTTACTGATTTAGTTTTTCTTAAAATGCCCATAATACAAATATAATATAATTTTAATGCAACTAAGTTGTATTAAAATATGTTTTATACTATATTAGCAACTTAGTTGCAATAACCTGTGAGTTATTAAAATTAGTTATTATTCTACATTTTTTGGTTAAAATGGGAAAATGAGCCTTTGGAATCTAATAATGAGGATTTTTAATCTTATAGTTGGTTAATCTATAAGAAGAAAAAAATAAATTCTAAAGGCCATTTTTTTTTATTAAACTAAATAGTAATTCATGCACATAAATTAAAGGTTTGTAATAAAATAGTTAAATCGATAACTAGACATTATTTTAATATTAAATCCTCCACAGAGTAATTCTATATTAAAATTGTACTGTAATACGCTTTACCCTATGCAAGTAAAGTAGCGAAGTACAATGTGTATTCAGTATACATATTAAAAGATATAATTAACCTTAAAGAGTTTAAAAGCTAAATAACCACTTTGGCAAACTGTCATTTAAAATATTTTGCGTCTTTTTTTATTATTTACGTCTATAAATAAATCAAAGATTTATTTTTACAACTATGAGCACAGAAATTATACACGTTTGGAATGATATGAATGACCGATTAACAAATTTTGTTAAAGGAAAAGTTAAGGACCCTGAGCTTACAAAAGATATTGTTCAAGATGTTTTTTTAAAAGCATTTACAAAGTTCGATACGCTAAAGAATAAAGAAAAATTGGTGTCTTGGATTTATCAAATTACACGTAACGAAATAATTTCTCATTTTAGAAAATTAAAATTCGACACACCTTCAGATGCTATTGAAGTACAAGACTATTCTAACGATTCACTAACTTCAGAACTAACACATTGTATTAGCCCATTTATAAATTCACTTCCAGAAAAATACAAACAAGCTATTATTTTGGCAGATATTGAAAACATACCACAAAAAGAAATAGCAGAACGGTTAAACATTTCGTATTCAGGAGCAAAATCGAGAGTGCAACGAGGTAGAGAGTTATTAAAATCTTCGTACGATCAATGCTGTGCTATATCTACAGATGTATATGGAGATGTAATAGATTACAAAGCAAAAAATTGCAACCCATCTTGCGATTAATTATTTTTTTGCGTCTTTTTTTTAAGCTAGCGTCTATAGAGTGAAAATTAAATTAAAAACACTTTAAATAGATATAGTATGTCAAAAGAAATTATAGAACACGTAAAAGAAGCTTATACAAGAGTTGCAAATTCTGGAGCTGGTTGTGGTTGTGGTCCAACAGCTTGTGGGTCGCCAGCACAAGACTGGACATTAAGCGAAAACTATTCTCAAGTTGAAGGTTATGAAGCAGATGCAGATTATGCATTAGGTTGTGGTATTCCAACAAACGATGCAAAAATTAAAGAAGGCGATACTATTTTAGATTTAGGTTCTGGTGCAGGAAACGACGTCTTTGTTGCTCGCCAAATTGTTGGAGTGTCTGGTCATGTTATTGGCGTAGACATGACCGAAGCTATGATTGAAAAAGCAAATGAAAACAAACAAAAATTAGGTTATACTAATGTAGATTTTGTTTTAGGTGAAATAGAAGCTTTACCTTTAAAAGAGAACTCTATTGATGTTGCTATAAGTAATTGTGTGCTGAACTTGGTTCCAGATAAAAAGAAAGCCTACCAAGAAGTATATCGCGTATTAAAACCAGGAGGACACTTTAATATGTCAGATATTGTGTTGAGAGGTACTTTACCAAAAGGTATTATGGAAGCTGCAGAAATGTACGCAGGTTGTATTTCGGGCGCTTTACAGCAAGAAGACTATATACAAGCAATAAAAGATGCTGGCTTTAAAAACATTAGCATTACTAAAGAACGCATTATAGATATGCCAGATAATGTGTTAATGAATTACGTATGCTGCCCAGAAGAATTAGAAAAATTCAAAACAAGTAATAATAATGTTATTAGTCTTGGTGTTTACGCAGAAAAATAATCTTTTTTTTATAACAGATTAATAACATTTTAGCCTTACAAATAAACGTAAGGCTATTTTTTTTGCGTCTTTTTTTAGATGACACGTCTATAGATTAAAATAATATAAAAATAAGGATAATGGATAATTCAAACAACACAGATTGCTGTGTACTAAACAACAATTCATCAAACAAAAATTTTGTTATAAAGAAAAAATTTGGGCTTGGTATATTAGGTCTAGCATTCATTTTTGCTTTTATAACAGCTTTTAAAAGTTCGCCTAAAGCCGAAGTATCTTGTATTAAAACGATAAATACTCCAACACTATCTATTGCAGATTTTGGATGGATAAAAACAGACAAAAAGGTGGCTTATGTCGTTTTAAAAGGTAATAATACAAGTCAGAATAAGGAAATGACCTCTAAAGTAGAAAGTATAGTTAACGAATTAAATACAACGGAAGGTTCTGCCTATTTTATTGCTTTAGAAGCAGGTAATGCAAATTATAAAGATGTGGTTTCTAAATTAAAAATAGAAAAAACACCATCTATTGTAGTTTTAGGAAAAAGTGCAACAACAATAAACACAACAGATGTAAATTCAATGAATCTAATTAGAGCCTATGATGCTGTTTTAACTACAAAGGCATCCTGTACAACCACTAAAAATGCTAGTTGCACAGGAGAAAGTAAAACGTCTTGTTCTCCAAAACAAAAAGCGGCTTGTAGTAGTTCTAAAACATTAAATTAATACAGATGTTAGAACACTTACAACAATGGACTAATGGTGTTATTGAAAGTCAATTAAATTCACCATTGTTTTTTATTGCTATTCTAGTATTGGGCCTAGTTGCGGCAGTTGGTTCTGTTTGTAATGTTGGTGTTTTGGCAGCAGTTACTAGTTATGCTGGTTCAGAAACTAGTTCTAAAAACAAAGCCTCACATTTAAAAACTGGGTTATCGTTTTTATTAGGAAACATTATCTCATTATCGCTTGTAGGAGCTTTAACAGGTTTAATTAGCGCTTCTATAGGTCAAATAGTTGGTCAATACTGGACTAATATCGCAGGTATTCTAATCGTATATTTAGGATTAATGAGTTTAGATATGCTTCCTTTTAATTTAAAAATAGGATTAAATGCCTCAGCTAAAGTATCAAAACTAGCAAATAAAAGCTTTTTGTTTGGTTTACTGTTAGGAGGTTTTGCTACAGCATGTTCTGTAGGATGCAGCCCAATATTTCCAATTATTTTAGGTACGTCTTATTTACAAGGCAGTCTTTTTTTAAGCTGGTTTACATTATTTGTATTTGCCATTGGTTATAGTATTCCTTTAGGAGCATTATTAATTGGCATTGGTTTTGGTTTCAACAAGTTTTCAAATAAACTCTTAAAAAACAAGAAAATTATTAGTCAAATATCCGGAGTTACATTAGTTGTACTAGGCTTTGGGTTACTATTAGGTTGGCTATAAAATGTAATATTAAACAATTAATTATGAGCAATTTTAAAAGAAATTTCACATTCATTTTAGTACTTATTATTACCACAAGTATATACAGTCAGAGCTCTGTTTTTTCATCAATTCACGATATAGAAGCTATAAGTAATCATTATAAAGAATTAAAGTCGTTAAGTGGCGAAAAGCGAGAAGCATTTGCAGCTATGGATAATATTGTTTATCCAACAGATAATTATTTAGATTTTATATTGGTTTATGCCTTAAACAAACCTTATTACTTAAGTTCTTCTCAAGTAAATTTTATTACTAACTCTGTTAGTTTCCCAGCTAATAGCTCGGAGCAAACAAGAGCAGAACTCGATTTTTTAATCGATTTGCAAAATAAGAGAACAGAAAAGCAAATAGAACGAGTTATGCAGTTAGCCAAAATAGGGTATTGGCCTCATAAAAATCATACAAAAACAGATGATAGATATGAGCGTAATGAAAACGACCTATTTTTTATGGCAAGAGAAGTTTCTGGAGAAAAATATAATGCTAAAGATTACCCAAAAACAGCAAAATTATTAAAAGGAGTAATGCATGATGCCCGTTTAATAGAATTTGCCGTAAAATTCAACCTATTAAGAGCAAGACCTTATCATTTAGATAAAAATATAAAGCCTTTAAGTGAAATACCAACACCATCATTTGCAAGTGGTCATACACTTTGGGCTTATATTCAAGCCTATACTTTAAGTGAATTAGCGCCAGAAAAAAGAGCTGAATATATTGCGTTAGCTTACAACATTGGTTTGTCTAGAGAAATAATGGGTGTACATTTCCCTAGTGATGAAGAAGTAGCAAGGCAAATTGCCCATAAAACATTGATGCTTAGTTGGCATACCGAAAAGTTTCAAAACGATTTTGAGGCAGCAAAAAAGGAGTGGAACTAATTAAATTTATAAAAAAGGAAAATGAGTCAATTTGATACAATACATAACGTAGAACATAACTTTGCAAAGTATAATCCAAACTATTTAAAAAGCATGTTTGGCGCAACAGAAGTAATGCCTATGTGGATAGCAGATATGGATTTTGAAATAGCAAAACCTATTCAAGATGCTTTACAAAAATTGGTAACTAGAAATATTTATGCTTACGAGTTTAATACTGGAGCTGTTTTTAAAGCCATTACAGATTGGAATTTAAAGCGTCATCAATTACAATTAAATCCAAAAGCGTTTGTGCAAGTTTCTGGAGTTTTAACAGGGATTGGGGTGCTAATTAGAGAATTATCTAAAGAAGGAGATGGTATACTTGTACAAACACCAGTTTATCATCAATTTTTTAAAGTTATTGAGTCTGCAGGTCGTAAAGTCGTTTATAATAAATTAAAAATCGTTGATGGTAAGTATCAAATGGATTTTGAAGATATAGAACGCAAGCTTAAAACATTAAATATTAAAGTAATATTGCTTTGTAATCCTCATAATCCAATAGGTCGTGTCTGGACAAAAGAAGAATTACAAAAGCTAGTACATTTGGCTAACACGTATAATGTTACTATTATTAGTGATGAAATTCATTCAGATATAGTGTATTCAAAATCAAGATTTAATAGTATTGTTTCATTAAAAAGTAGCGAAAACCATATCGCCGTTTTAGGGTCACCAGCCAAAACATTTGGTATGCAGAGCATCTCTAATGGTTATATATATATTCCAAATCAAGACACATTAAAACAAGTAAAGTACACCATTGGTTCTTTATATTTAGATCATGGAAGCATCCATTCTGCAAATGCAACAATAGCAGCATACACAAAAGGCGGGGAGTGGCTTGATGATTTATTAGTGTACCTTGAAAAAACAATGTATTGGATTGAAAATTTTATTCAGAATGAATTACCAGAAGTAACATTTTTTAAGCCTGAAGGCACCTACCAAATATGGTTAGATTTTAGTAAACTTAACGTATCTAATGCAGCGTTAAAACATTTGTTAGTGCATCAAGCAAAATTAGCTTTAACCCCAGGAGATTGGTTTGAAAGTTCACACACGCAATTTATGCGCATGAATGTAGCTTCTCCATTATCCAAAATTCAACAAGCCTTTCATCAATTAAAAAGCGCCATAGATGAAGGTATAGATTGTTCTTTTAATGAAGAGGAAACAAATAATGATTGTTGTTCTGCTTCATGCTAAATTTATAATGGCTTTATGATAAAATAAAGGGATATGATACTTTAATAATAAGAGGAAGATAAGCAGGGCTTTTTGTTGCTTACTTTTTAAGAATTTAATAATACAGGTTTAAAATAACTTCTTTTTTAAAGAATTACTTTTATCTACAATTTGTACTTGCTTACAAACCCAAATTACTCCTCATTAGGTCTTTTAAAGAAATTTCAATGCTATTGGATATATTTGTACCTATGACTGTAATAAAAGCAATACTTATAGATGATGAACAGAGAGCCAGAGACGTTTTGGTAAGTTTATTAAACAGAGCCACTACAAATATAGATATTATTGCTACTTGCAGTAATTTAGAAGAGGGTATAAAAAAAATAAAAGATCTTCAACCAGATGTTGTTTTTTTAGATGTTCAAATGCCTAACTATGCGGGTTACGAAATTGTACGTTTTTTTGATGAAATAAACTTCGAAATTATATTTGTAACCGCATACGATCAATACGCTATAAAAGCGTTTGAGTTAAATGCTATTGATTATTTAGTTAAACCTATTGATAGAAATAAATTAAATATCTCACTTGAAAAATTACAAAAAAAGTTAAAACAACAAAAGCAATTAATTGATTACCATTCATTATTAAAAACTATAAAAGATAAAAACTATAAAAAAATAGTGCTTCCCGAATTAGGTAATAGACATATTGTTGATTTAAAAAATATTATTGCTCTTGAAGCTAGCGGTGCATATAGTATTATACACTTAAAAGAAAATAAAAAAATTACTACGAGTAAAAACCTTAAATATTTTGAAGAAATCCTTTCAAAAGAATCTTCTTTTTTTCGCTCTCATAGAGGATGGGTTATCAACTTAAATTTTGTAGATTCTTTAAATAAAACAGATTTAGTTGTAATTTTAGCAAAAGGTAGTCTTAAAGTAAAAATATCAAGAAACAAGATAGAAGATTTTGAAAAAGCTCTTAAATAGTTTTCTATTAAAAATAATACGCTTCCAAGCTAAAGTTTTAATACTAATACTTTTTTTTACTTCTTTTATACTGCATGCACAAAAACCTACAGCAATACACCTCTCAGAAAAAGAAGGATTACCCGATAAAGAATTTTATGATATCCTAGAAGATAGTAAAGGTTTTATATGGCTATGTGCAGATAAAGGACTGTTTCGTTATGATGGCAAAGAATACAAGAGTTATACCAATACCAAACAAAGAGGTTTATCAACTTTTAACATTCAGGAAGATAACTTAGGCAATATATGGTGTAATAATATTTCTGGACAGTTTTTTTATACGGAAAACAATCAATTAAAACTTTTTATAGATTTAAAAAAACAACTAAAAGGAGAATTAGCAAGTTTTATTATTAAACCTAATTATTTATGGGTATTTACTGCGATAAAGATTTATAAAATAAACATAAAAACTAAAGTTATTAGTGTTATTAATGATCCTACAAAACGTTATGGAAATCCTTTTGTACATAATAAGGCTATTTTTTTGGGTTCTGACGATTTCATCTCTAAAATCTCACCAGACAACTCCCTTAAAAAATTAATAAAAATAAACTTAGATATTAAAAACAAAAACGGAAGGAGAATTGTTCAAGGAAAATCTCAAATATTTAAAGTTGAAACTTCTCTATTTTTTAGGCAAAATAGAGCAGGTACTAATACTTTTTTTCAATTTGATGTTTCAAAAAAAAGTTTTCAGACTGTAAAAGGATTAGAAAATATTGCTAATAACTTAATTTATGAAACATATGTAATTAATAATAAAATTTGGTTTGGAACTAGAACCGGAGTTTGGGTGTATGAATATATTGGGAAACGTTTTCTTTTTAAAAAGCACTTTTTAAAAGATAAAAATGTCACTAGCATCATAAGAGATAAAGATAATAATTATTGGTGTACTACACTAAACACTGGTATATATATTATTCCTAATATTAATATTGAAAAAGGTAATATCTCAACTATAAATAAAAACATTAGTAGTTTAGATAAAATAAATGATAGTATCCTATTATTTGGACTCAAAAATGGTAATATAGGTTTTTATAACACTCATAATCATCTACCAAAAATTATAAACTTACCTACTAAGGATAGAGTTTCTAATCTTATATACCATCCAAGTGGAAATATTATTGTAAGTAAAGATCAATCGTCTTATATAATAAACTACAAAACCCTTAAACGCCTAAAAACTAGAATGTTTAACAATGTAAAAAGCTTTTTAAACTTAGGTAAAGGTGATTTATTATACACAAATCATATTCAAGCTAAATCTATCAATGAATTTGCTATCAAAGAAAACAAAGAAATATTTAAATTTATTTCTGACGAAAAAAGAACCTATACTTCTTATTATGATAAGAAAACTAGAGAAGTTTATATTTCTTATGTGGATGGCTTAATGGTTTATGACAGCGTTTGGAACGCTAAACGAATTCAATATAAAAACAAAACTATTTACGGTAAATCTATAACAAAAACAGCAAATGGTGTTATTTGGGTTGGTACTTTTAAAAATGGTATTTTCAAAATAAAAAATAATTCCGTAATTAAACATTACACTACTAAAAATGGATTAACATCAAATAGCATTCAAAAAATTAAAGCAGATGAAAATGAATTATGGATTGCAACAGATAATAGCATTCAAAAGTTTAATAGTGCTACTCTACAATTTAAAAAATTAACAAAAAAAGAAGGCATTCCTTCTTATGATATCTCTGGTATAGAATTCGTTAACGATAAAGTATTTTTCTCTTCTAATGTTGGATTATTTTCTTTAGACAAGAAAAAAAGCTTTAAAACATATAATCCAGATGTTTATTTTAACATTTTTCAAATTAATGAGAAAGATACGTTGGTAAAATCAGGATATGTTTTAAATCATACTCAAAATACTATAAAAATCGGGTTTAATGTTAAAGGTTTTTCATTTAATCAAAACGGAAAATACAAATACCGATTACAAGAATTAAATAATAATTGGACCACTACAGAAACAGGAATAAGTACCATAAAATATAATAGTTTACCTTCAGGAAAATATACATTTCAGGTACAACCATATATAGACGGTAGCCAAAAAGAATATGCCATAAAAGAGTTAGAATTTACAATAAAAGAAGCGTTTTGGAAAACTTGGTGGTTTATTTTAGGCGTCTCATTATTTGTTTTTGGAAGCGTCATCCTATACTATAAACAAAAAATAAGAAATAAAGAAAAAGAACGCCTTGCACAATTAGAAAAAATAAACTTAGAAAAAGAATTAATTTCTCAGAATTTAACAGCCTTGCGCTCGCAAATGAACCCGCACTTTATATTTAATGCCTTAAATTCAATACAAGATTTAGTTTTAAAACAAGACACAGATACATCATACGATTATATTGTGTTATTTGCTGAATTAATAAGAAATACACTTAATTATTCTAGTCAAGATTTTATTCCATTAGAGAAAGAAATCGAGTTTTTAAATATCTATTTACAATTAGAAAAACTACGTTTTGGAGACGATTTTAATTACCAAATATCTTCTAACCCCAATGAAGCCTTAGAAATCCCCTCATTACTAATTCAACCTTTTATTGAGAATGCTTTAATTCACGGATTAATGCATAAAGCAGGAAAAAAAGAACTCTCTGTAACATTTAATTTTACTAATAATGTATTGCAATGCGTTATTACAGACAATGGTGTAGGAAGAGAAAAAAGTAAAGTAATAAACAAGCGCCAAGGTAACCAACACGAATCGTTTGCTTTAAATTCAATAAAAAAGCGTTTAGAAGCCTTTAAAAAACAATATGATGGTAATATAGGGTATCATATTGAAGACTTATATAAAGAAGGAACGGCTATAGGTACTAAGGTAATTGTTTCAATGCCATTTAAAACGTTATTTTGATTAGATGAAATTGTATTATTAATCTTTTTTACAAACTCAAAGTGCTATTCATTAACTAGTTTCTCTTAAAACAAGTGTTATACGTTAATATTGTTAGAAACTTAAAAAAATATATAATGAAAAAAGTACTTTTATTAAATATTTGCATCTTATTTGCAATTACATTACAAGCACAAAAATCATTCTTTGAAGCCCTTGAAGCTAATGGAGAAAATGTAATTTACGAAGGTTTTGCTGGTATCTCTCCAAATGGAGGTGGTACCTGTAAATTTGCAAGATCGCTACCTAAAGTTAACATAAGCATACAACGTATAGGTACAGGAATTCCTGTTGGTTTTGTTGGAAAACCAGTATCGAAAGATTGGGGAGAAATAGGTGAGACAGAATTAAGTGATTATGGTAGAATGGATAGTTACCCACATACCATGTATATGAAACATACCCATACAAAAGAAGGCTATGTTATTATAGACGATATTATTTTTGTTTTAGATAAAATTCCAGATGAAGGATTACCTTCGGTTAACGATATAACTAAGATTTACGTACTAGTTAAAAATGATAAAACTACTACTAATAAAAAAAAGAAAGGCGGACTTCTAAGGAAAATGAAACAGAAGTTTAAAAGTGCAGGACTTAGCCCAACTCATAAATACTTAAAAAGTGTAAATCTTGTAGAAAAGTTTACCAATTATGTAAAAGCTATGCAAGCAAAACAAAATGCCTATACACTTACCGTTAAAGATAAAAACGATATTGCTAAAATTAAAGCAGCACGTAATGCAGGAGATGCAGAGATTAAACGTTACAACGACTCTATAAAAGCAACACCAGAGTATAAAGATTTACAGAGAAGAATAAAGCAAAACGAGCAAAATTATCAAAGCGCAAAAGCAAGAAATAAAGTAACACTCCAAAATAATACAGGAAACACCATTTATATAGGTAAATCTGGGAGCCGTAATCGAGGAACTAAAATTGAAAGTGGTAGTACAGCAACTTGGAGTTGTGATGTAGATGCTTACTTGCAAACAGAAACAAAATCTGGTGGAAGCTATAATTATAGCACTACAAATAATAAAGTCTATAGCGCAAATTCAGGATGTGGATCTACGATCGCTATTAATGGTGTTTAGTAGAAAGTAAGGA
>NZ_JBSHNS010000245.1:0-989 GCF_053601635.1 Pontimicrobium sp. MEBiC01747 | reverse complement strand
ATATAAAGTACCTACTCAAAAAAGTACTGATAACCGCCTTAAAATAGGCGGTTATCAGTACTTGTTGTGTTTTTTTAACATAACCAGTAAATGGGTGGTTATGCGTACCTTTTAATAATTATTTAAAGATCTAACTTTTATTAGACCTACACAATACGTATATCTACGTATATTTTTATATATAAAAATAGGAGGAGAGTAGAGTTTTTTAGTTACTATAATTTATAAATAAACAGAAATAGTCATAACTAACAATGTAAAGCCTATTAAAATGAATAATAACGGTAAAACAAACTTTAACCATTTATCGTAGCCCACTTTTACAACGGCTAAAGATGCTAAAATTAAGCCTGTAGGGTTTATAATAGCAAATAAACCCATACCATATTGGTAGGCATTAACCACAATGTCTCTGCCCAAACCAACAGTATCTGCTAAAGGAGACATGACTGGCATGGTTAAAACGGCCATTCCCGAAGAACTTGGTATAAAAAACGATAAAGCACCATATACTAATACCATAACATTAGCAAAAATACCTTTAGACATTCCTGTTGTTAAATCGCTTGCATAATATAACATGGTATCACTTATTAAACCGTTTTCCATAATAACCGAAACACCTCTTGCTATTCCTATAATCAAGGCAACACCTAATAAATCGCTAGCACCTTTTACAAAGGTTTCTACAAAGTCTGTTTCTTTTATTTTGGTGATAACCCCAATAACAACGGCGCCGACTAAAAATACGGCTGTCATTTCTAAAAACCACCAATCTAGCATAGAGACTCCAATAATCATAACCACAAAGCATAATCCAAAAACTAATAAAGCTAAACGTAAACGTGTTGTAAACTGCACCGTAGTTTCTGTAGAGTTGCCAAATAAGGCTTCAATTTGAGATTTCTGGTTATAAAGAATAGAGGTTTCTGGATTATTCTTAACACGTTTAGCATAACGCATAATATAAATTATCGCAATAATAAGGC
>NZ_JBSHNS010000244.1:0-3221 GCF_053601635.1 Pontimicrobium sp. MEBiC01747 | reverse complement strand
GTTTTTAGGGTTTCAATATCTTGTTGCGTAAAGATGTTTTTATCTTCATCTAATTGCTTTATAAACAGATTAAAAATAGCTTTAGATGTGCTGTCGTTTAACGTTTTAGGCGCGTAATGTTTTGTTTTTACAAGTGTTTGTACGGCTTGTATTTGTTCGCAAAAATTAACATTGTCTTGCGAAAAGGTAAATAGCGTAAAAAAACTGAGGGTTAAGATTAAAAATTTATTGATCATTTAATAAATTGAAGCATGAAATGAGAGATTACAAAAAAGGCCTGTTTTTAAGGTAGAAAACACTTATTCTTCCTCTTCAACAATGCTTTCGATGGCTTGTGCTAATTTAAAATCTAAATCGGTTACGCCTCCTTTATCATGTGTAGATAGGGTTATATTTAATATATTGTAGGTATTAGACCAGTCTGGGTGGTGGTTTAAGGCTTCGCACTCGAATGCAATACGACTCATGGCACTAAAACAGTCTTTAAAGTTTTCAAACTCGTATTCTGTATGTATAGCATTATCGTAATAGTCCCATTCTTGTAATGTTTTTAATCGTTTTTCTATTTCTTGTTCTGTAAGTTTTGACATCTGTTGTATGTTTAAATTCAATTTAAAAGTTAAGCATTTTTAACCGATTACTAAACATCTAGAAACTTTAAAATCTCTTGACTGTTTAATTGTAGGTGTTTGGGGAGTTTGTTGTACTTGGGTAAAACGGCTAAATAACGGTCATCATTAGTTGTAAATACTTGCTTAAATAACGGTTTTGCAATGTTTAATGTTTCGCTAATTTCTTTTATAAAATCATCATGGTGTACTAAATCGTTACTTCCTAAGTGAAATATACCGTGTTTTTGTTGATTTATTATGTAGTGTATTTGCTGTGTTACTTTAGAGTCTGTTGTAACATTCATTATTAAATTAGGAAAAATTTCTATTGGTAGTTTTTCTTTTAAAAACGCTTTTATTTCTTTTATTCTTGGCGATTGATTACCAAATACCATTGGTAAACGTAATATTGCTATTTGCTTTTTTGGTAACCGTAAGAGCATATTTTCTATTTTTATTTTAAAATGGCCGTACATGCTATGACTTAGGGTTTTGTCTAACTCATAACTTGGGTATTTACTATAGCCATCGAATACATTGGCAGACGATAAAAATAATAACCTTGCTTTTGTTGTTAATATATAATCGGTAATATGGTTATGTGCTATTACTTGTGCTGAAAAATTACCACGCAATGCAGATATAATTACTGTTGGTTTAACGGTTTCTAATATTTCGTAAATATCATCTTCTTCTACATCGTATTGGAAGTAATGCTTATTTTTATCGTAGGCGTAATTATCTGTACGGTAGGTTCCAAAGGTTCTAAAATAGGGGCAGAGTTCTTTATAAATGGCTTCGCCTATAAATCCGCTTGCACCAATAATAAGTATTGTGTTTTTTGTGTCTTTGGTGTGTTTCATTAAATTATTAGGGGAGTAATATAATGTTTAAAAGATAGAACGATTTGTGCTTGTAGTAAATTGTTCTAAGGCTTGCATTCCTAACAGTGAGTTCCCTTTTTTATTTAATCCAGGTGCCCATGTTGAAATAATATAATTATTTGGTAATAATGCAACGATGCCGCCACCAACACCGCTTTTTCCGGGTAAACCAACTTCGAAAGCAAATTCTCCTGCTTCATCGTAAAATCCACAGGTAAGCATAATTGCGTTTATTCTTTTGGCTTGTTGTAATGTAATGTGTTGTTTATTATTAATGCATTTACCTTTATTGGCAAAGATATAAAATGCTTTGGAGAGCTGCGCACAAGTCATCTCTATGGCACATTGATGGAAATAGAAATCTAAAACGATTTCTACATCATTGTTAAGGTTATTAAAGGTTTTTAAGAGGTTTGCTGCTGCATAATTTCTAAATCCTGTTTTTTGCTCAGAAATGGCAACTTCTTTATTGTAGTTAATTGTTGGATCGTCTGCAATAACTCTTATATAATTTAAAAAGTCTTCTTTTGGATTTTTAAAGTGTGAGACTAATATATCTGCAACTACAATTGCTCCCGCATTTATTAAAGGGTTTCTTGGAATACCGTTTTCTAACTCTAATAAAGATAAGTGATTAAAAGGGTTTCCTGAGGGTTCAACATCCATGCGCTTCCAGATGTTGTTGTTTTCAAAATTTATGGCTTTAGATAGGGCCAAAACTTTAGATATACTTTGTATAGAAAAGGGCACATTCCAATCTCCTGTTTGAAATGTGCTCCCATTTATATGTTGTAAATGAATGCCAAAGCTTTCATTACTTTGCTTGGATAATTCTGGAATATATGTTGCAACACTACCTTTTTCTGGAGATTGTTTTAAGTTGTTGTGTATTGCTTCAATTATATTTTGAAAATCCATAGTACATTATCCTTTGTAAAACGGTAATTTTACTACAGTTGCTGGTACTGCGTTTTTACGTATTTGTATATTTATTTTACTATCTACAGTAGAAAATACTTTTGGTACATACCCTAAACCAATACCTTTCCCCAATGAAGGAGACATTGTACCAGAGGTTACTTCTCCTATTTTTTTACCTTGTCCATCTACAATATCGTAACCTTGTCTTGGAATTCCTCTTTCGTCTAATTCAAAAGCAACAAGTTTTCGTTCTACACCTCGCTTTTTTTGTGCTTCTAATGCTTCAGAATTTGTAAATTCTTTAGTGAATTTTGTAATCCACCCTAAACCAGCTTCTAGAGGCGAGGTTGTATCATCTATATCATTACCGTATAGGCAATATCCCATTTCTAATCGTAAAGTATCTCTTGCTGCTAAGCCAATTGGTTTTGCTCCAGCTTCTACAACTTTATCCCAAATTTGTTTTACTTCGTTGTTTTTACAATAAATTTCGAATCCACCACTTCCTGTATATCCTGTTGCTGATATAATGACATGTTCGATACCAGCAAAATCACCTACTACAAAATTATAAAACTTAATGTCTGCAAGGTCATGACTAGATAAACTTTGCATAGCTTCTACTGCTTTTGGGCCTTGTATTGCTAGTAAAGAATAATCTTCAGATAGATCCTTCATTTCTGCTCCTACATCGTTTTTAGAACTAATCCAGTTCCAATCTTTTTCAATGTTACTTGCATTAACAACTAATAAGTAAGTTTCCTCTTTTACTTTATATATAATTAAATCGTCTACAATACCACCA
>NZ_JBSHNS010000243.1:0-8245 GCF_053601635.1 Pontimicrobium sp. MEBiC01747 | reverse complement strand
GAGTTGGGATTTATTTAGCAGGGTTTGTAGCTCTATTTTTTTTATTTGCCATAGTTACGGGTGTTATTGTACACTGGAAAAAGATAATCCCAGATTTTTATAAGTTTAATCCTAAAATAACTTTAAAACGAGTATGGGCAGATGCGCATACAGTATTAGGAGTATTAGGTTTACCTTTTCAATTTATTTTTGCAGTAACAGGAGCTTATTTTTGTTTAAGCCTTTTAGTTCTAATTCCAGCCAACTTATTATATAACGGAGATCAAGATAAATTATTAGAAGATTTACGCCCAGACCGTAAAACATATGAATGGATAGCAAAATCTAATGAAGACGTGCCGAGTTTTAATCAGTTTGCACAAAAATCTGGTAAATACTGGAATAATTTTCATTTAACTAGAGGGTATATTCGTAATTATAAAGGAAAGAATATGAAATATCTTTTAATGGGAGAATTAAAAGATACTGAGCGTTTTATAGGTATTGGTTACTTAGTTTTTGACGCTTATACAGGAAAAATTGAGGTAGAAAGAAACCCTAATAATTTAGAATATACTGAAGATGTACAACGCTTATTGGGACGCCTTCATTTTGCAGATTTTGGAGGAGTAGGATTAAAAATAATATACTTTGTTTTAGCATTAATAACCTGCTTTGTTATTATTACAGGAGTATTAATATGGATAGAATCAAGAAATAAAAAAAGTTTGTCTCTAAAACAACGATTATATACAGCCAAAGTAGGGCATATTTATTTAGCAATATGCTTATCTATGCTGCCAGTAACAGCTTTATCTTTTTTATTTGTAAAAATAACACATGGTAATTATAATAATAAACAATTAGCCATTTATACCTTTTACTTTATACTATGGTTAATAGCTATTTTATTTTTTAGATATAAAAGAAATAATTACTTAACCAATAAATACTGTTTATTATTAGGAGCAATTTTTGGTTTTTTAATACCAATAGCAAATGGATTTATATCCAATAATTGGCTTTGGAATACCTATAAATATAAGCAGTTTGACATATTATTTGTAGATATACTTTGGTTAACATTAGCATCAATGTCTTTATTTATATACTTTAAAATTACTCCAGAAGTAAAAAACAAAAGTTCATTTAACAAAACTCTAATAGATTATAAAACAATTAAAGATGTATTAATAATTGATAGTCAAAATAATAAAAACGATAATAAGCAAAATGCTTATAAAACAACATCAAAAAACCAAAATATAATACCAATGAGAACAAAAATTATAATATTATGGACATTTATAGTCGTAGGCTTTATCTTCCATCACATTTATGGTCTAGCTACTGTATTTTTTAAAGAATCCGTTTTTATTGAAGGGTCTACAAACGAAACCCCATTTTGGGCACATCAGTGGCGAATTTTAATGGAAGGATTAGCGTTGTTATTTGCTATACTTACTGTGCAGATTTCTAAAAAATGGTTTAGATGGTTGTCTTTTATTTGGGCAATAATTGTAACCTTATTTAATATATATCACGTTATTGAAGCAATATTATATGAAGCAACTAATTATTCCGAGATATTCATTTTATTTTTAATGGTTATAGTAAGTATCTTTTTAGTATTAAATATCTATAAATGGAAAAACTATTCCTATAAGGGAGATTAAATAACAAATAACTTAGTAATGATATGAAAAATAAAGTAGTAGAAGTATTTGAAGGAGAGCGTGCAACTAATTACGATAGTTTTATAACCGATTTTTTCCCCAGCTATAACTTTATAATGGATAATATCCCTAAGTTAATAGAAGGAAGTATAAATAATAAAGAGTCTTCAAGAATTTTAGTAGTTGGCTGTGGTACAGGTAATGAAACAAAACGATTATTAGACTATAATAAGAATTGGAAAATAGATGCTTGCGATCCATCTAAAGACATGATAGAAATAGCAAAGAGAAAATTAACAGGTTATACCAATTTAAAATTAATAAATACTACTGTAGATGCTATAGATGGAACTAGAGAATACGATATAATTACCTTGTTTTTAGTTTTGCATTTTATGCCAGATAATGGAGAGAAAAAGAAATTATTAACCCATATATTTAAAAAACTAAAAAAAGGAGGGAAGTTTATATTATTGGATATATGCGGAACCAAAAAAGAATTAAAACAAAACTTTGCGTTATTAACCCATTTATTCCCTAAAGACTGGTCTAAAGAGGATATTGAATATAGAAAAAATAGAATATTAAATACAATTAACGCTGTTAGCGAAGAAAGAACAAAAAAACTACTAAATAAGGCAGGGTTTAAAACTGTTATAAAATTTCATCAATCTACGATATGTCGTGGTTGGGTAATAACTAAAAAATAAAGTAATCATTATTTAAACTATTAATTTATAATAGAGTATGGTTTAGCCTTACTTTTTGTATGGCTTTTTTTAAGCTTTTTTTAAGTTAAAAAAATAGCTTTGGTAAACACTGAAAATAGCTATTCTAAAAACTATACTTTTTTTTGAAAAATTCACTAACACATTTAGTACAGAGATTACTTAAAAAAAATAGCATCTCTTTTGATAAAGAAGAGTTAAGTTTTCAAATACAAAGTCACCCATCGTATCCAAGTTTACATGCCATTACAGGCGTTTTAGATCATTTTAATATAGACAATGTCGCTGCGGAAGTTCCTGTAGATATAGAAACCTTAGAACAATTACCAAATTGTTTTATAGCGCAAATAAAAGAGGAAAATATTAAACGCTTAGTTGTTGTAGAAAGAAAGAATAGTAATTATGAACTCTACAGCACAGAAAATAAGAAAGAAAAAGAAGTAGTATTAAAAGATGCATTTCTTAAAAAGTTTACAGGTATAATTGTAGCTGTAGAAAAAACAGAAGGCAGCCAAGTAAAAACAAGTTCATCTAAAATAGGAGACTATATAAGTGTAAGTTTATTAGCTGTTTTTACTCTGTTTTTAGTATTTAGTAGTACAGCCTCAATATATAATATAGCATACTTAGTATTATCCATAATAGGCGTAGTAATTAGTGTAGCAATTATAAAACAAGAGTTAGGTTTCCAAACATCTATTGGGGATGCCTTTTGTTCTGGAATGGATAATAAAAAAGACTGCGATGCAGTACTAAGCTCTAAAGGAGCAGAAATTATAAAAGGCTATAAGTTGAGCGATTTTAGCTTAACCTATTTTTCGGCAATAACAATAACCACTTTTATTCAAATAACAAACCCTGTATTGCCTTTTATGGTTAGCCTGTTAGCAATTCCAGTAACTATATATTCATTGTATTACCAGTATGCAGTTGTAAAAACATGGTGCTTATTATGTTTAAGTATAGTAGGATTATTATGGTTACAAGCCTTAATACCAATAATTAAAAACAATGTAATTACAGAATTTAATCTTAATAATAGTATTGTTTTTGCTTTCATTATTATAAGCTCAGGACTAATATGGCACAATATAAAACCGCTTATTAAGGAGGTTAACAGTTTAAGAAAAGTGAAAATAGAAAGCGTTAAGTTTAAAAGAAATTTTGAACTGTTTAAAACCATGCTTAATAAAGCACCAAAATTAAATACAAAAATAACAGAAAGTAAAGAAATTATTTTTGGAAACCACCAGTCTAAATTAGAGATTGTTATTATAACAAGCCCTTTTTGTGGCCATTGTAAGCCCGTACACAAGCAAATACATAACATATTACACAAGTATAATGAAAATGTAAAAATTATAATTCGATTTAATATAAGTATTCAAGATAAAAACAATGAAGCTGTTAAAATAACCACTCGTCTTATAGAGCTGTACAGAGCAGAAGGAGAGTATAAGTGCTTACTAGCAATGAGCGAAATTTATGAAAAAGGAGACACCATTACTTGGTTAAAAAAATGGGGAGAATGCAAACAAAAAGAAACTTCGATTATAGAGCTGGAAAAAGAAAATATATGGTGCAAAAATAATGGCATACATTTTACTCCAGAAATTTTAATTAACGGTAAGTCTTTTCCAAAAGCATACAATAGATCGGACTTAATTTTATTTATAGAAGAATTAGAAGAAAGTAGTAATCAAAATTCTAGTTCTATTACTACAATACAAACAATGTAAAGAAATAAACAAAGCCCTTTTTAGGGCTTTGAGTTTGAACATACATATTCTCTCGCGAAGAATAGACACAAATGGTGAGTGTCATAAAATGTTCGCCACAAATATAGTTATTAAATAGTTTCACTATGAAAAAACAAATTTTAAACCTTGGAGTTCCTTTAAGTAAAACAAAACAAAAGACAATACATGGAGGAGGGCCTAAGCCAGGGCCAAATTGTCGTTGTTTTTGTCACGTCGGTACAACAGTACAAGCATCCAATTGCCAGACACTGTGCCCAAATGGAGACATACCAGGCGTATACGAAGGCACTCCACCATCCTGTTTTGCAAATGCAGATTATGGCCCAAACTAGTTTTATAAGCAAAGCTTTAAAAACTTTTAAACGCGTTAAAACTAAAAAATAGAGAAGGGAGGAACTTTCTCCTTTCTATTTTAATATAACAACTAGGTTTTCTTTGAAAAAATTTCCAACATACAAGCAAACAGAAGCCAAAGACTGTGGACCTACTTGCATTAAAATTATAGCTAAGTATTACGGTAAAACCATTAATACCCAACAGTTACGAAACCTAAGCGAAACAACTAGAGCGGGAAGTAGTTTATTAGGCCTAAGTGAAGCTGTAGAATCTGTAGGTTTTAGATCTATAGGCATGAAGTTAGCCTATAAAAAATTACTAGAAGCACCACTACCTTGTATTGTACATTGGAATAAAAACCATTATGTAGTACTCTATAAAATAAAAAAAGATACCGTTTATATTTCAGACCCTGCACACGGTTTAATTACATACACCAAAGATGAATTTATTAAACATTGGATAGGTAATAATGCAGATGATAATACAGAGGAAGGTATAGCCTTATTAATAGAACCAACACCCAAGTTTTATCAATCCACATTTGAAAAAGATGAAGCCTTTGGTTTTTCGTTTATATTTAAATACCTGTTTAAATATAAGCGTTTTATAATTCAATTAATTATAGGCTTATTAGCAGGGAGTTTACTACAATTAATTCTTCCTTTTTTAACACAAAGTGTTGTAGATGTAGGGATTAAAAATCAGGATTTAAACTTTATTTATTTAATATTATTTGCACAATTATTTCTGTTCATTGGTAAAGCATCATTAGAAGTTATAAGAAGCTGGATTTTATTACACCTAAGCACACGAATAAATATTTCATTAATCTCCGATTTTTTCATCAAATTAATGAAGCTACCCATTTCTTATTTTGATGTTAGAATGACTGGCGATTTATTACAACGAATAAACGACCACAAACGTATAGAAAGAATACTAACTACTTCTTCTTTAACAGTACTCTTCTCGTTTTTTAACCTTATAATATTCAGTTTAGTTTTGGGCTATTATAGCCTACAAATTTTTGGAGTCTTTGTAATAGGAAGCGTATTATATTTTGGTTGGGTCCTATTCTTTTTTAAAAAAAGAAAAGCACTCGATTATAAACGATTTTCTGAAGTAAGCCAAGAACAAAGTAAAGTTATAGAACTTATAAACGGAATGCAGGAAATTAAACTGCATAATGCCGAAAGGCGTATGCGTTGGAACTGGGAATACGTACAAGCCCGATTATTTAAAGTAGCAACCAAAAGCTTAGCCTTAGAGCAAACACAAAGCGTAGGCTCTAACTTTATTAACGAGTTAAAAAACATGTTTATTACCATACTATCTGCCAAACTTGTAATAGATGGGGAAATAACTTTGGGTATGATGATGGCAATTAGTTACATAGTGGGCCAATTAAACGGCCCTATAACCCAACTTATAAGCTTTATGCGAGATGTGCAAGATGCACAAATTTCTATAGATAGATTAGGCGAAATTCATAATATGGAAGATGAAGAAAAACCAGAAGACGAAAAAGTAGCCAATATCCCAGAAAACGCATCCATTACACTAAAAAATATCTCGTTTAGATATACAGGAGGTTTAGAACCCGTTTTAAAAGATTTAACATTAGAAATTCCAGCAAATAAAACAACAGCAATTGTGGGAGTAAGTGGTAGCGGAAAAACAACTTTAATGAAACTACTGCTTGGCTTTTATCAAGTAGATAGTGGTGATATTACTGTAAATAATTTCAACCTTAAAAATATATCACAAAAGGAATGGAGAAGAAACTGCGGAGTAGTTATGCAAGAAGGCTATATTTTTAATGATACCATTGCTAAAAATATTGCAGTAGGAGAGGACTATGTAGATAGAAAAAAACTAGAACACGCCATTAATGTAGCAAATGTTTCAGATTATATAGATGGCTTACCACTTGGATTTAATACAAAAATAGGAACAGAAGGATCAGGATTAAGTACAGGACAAAAACAACGATTATTAATAGCAAGATCTGTATATAAAAATCCTAAGTTTCTATTCTTTGATGAAGCGACTTCAGCTTTAGATGCGAATAATGAGAAAGTTATAATGGAAAAACTAAATACTTTTTTCACTAATAAAACAGCAGTAGTCATAGCTCATAGATTAAGTACAGTTAAAAATGCGCACCAAATAGTTGTTTTAGATAAAGGAAAGATTATAGAAAAAGGAACCCATGAAGAATTAATAGCACTCAATGGAAGTTATTACCACTTAGTAAAGAATCAATTAAACTTGGGCAAATAGATATTAAGATATAAAATGGGTTTTAAACCTAAAAAAATTCTCTCGCGAGGAATAGACACAAACCTTGAGTGTCTTTAAATGATCAAGGCATATTAATGTTTTAATTTTTTTATTATGAAAAAACAGATTTTAAATTTAGGTAATCCTTTAAATAAAGGAGAACAAAAACAAATTAATGGGGGCGATAGAAAACCCGAATTATGCAATTTTGAAGGGTTTATATGCTATCCTCCTAGAAAATGTCACTTAAATCCTGATGGAAGCTATAGCTGTGTCTATTAAATATAAAAATACGAGCCAAAGCTAAAGAAATAGTTTTGCTCTAAAAATAGTATTAAAAACTTTAAATAATCAAGTTAAACAAAAACACTTAATTTTTTTAATTATGAAAAAACAAATCTTAAACTTAGGAAAAGCTTTAAATAAAGTAGAACAATCTGAAATTAATGGAGGTTACATTTACACCTGCGAACAATTCTGTAGCGCATCTCCAGCAATGCGACAAATGCAAGTAGATAGGTATGGAACAGAGCCTTTTGAAGATTGCCCTTGCTATCTTCCTTGTTAATATTTAATCTATATTATTATGAAAAAACAGATTTTAAACTTAGGGAAAGCTTTAAATAAAGCAGAACAAAGAACTATTAACGGTGGTGTAGAGCAATGTGATAGTCAATATCGTTGCGGAGCAGGTAAATGCTGTAACACCGCAGGTTGGTGTCAATCATTTAATGCAAATACAGGGTACTTATGTGCACCATATTTAAATTAATGCTAGACAGCTAATATGCAGTAGTATTAAGCATAACATATTCTGCATAGCTTATTAGTTATTAGAAGCAAAGAAAATTGTGCTCTTTGCTTCTAATTATTTTAATTTTAAAAAAGTAAGATGCCACAAAACAACAGAGACATACCAATACGAAGCGAAGAAGTACAAGAAATATTAAGCCACATACCACACTGGATGATTCGTTGGGGGAATACCCTGTTTTTTTTACTAATTTTAATGCTTCTTTTTATTTCTTGGTTTGTAAAATATCCAGATGTTATAACGGCAGAAGTAATGGTAACCACTTCATTTCCGCCAGAAAAAATTTATGCTAAATCAAGTGGGCAATTTGAAGTTTTTTTAGCAAATGAAGAAGAAAACGTTTCAAAAAATCAAATATTAGCAGTTTTAGAGAACAGTGCATCCTATAAAGATGTATTGTTATTAAAGAGTATTGTAGATACCATAAATTATGAGCAAACGTTCTCTTTTCCTTTAGATAAAATACCACCACTAGTTTTAGGAGATATAACTACTAGTTACTCTCAATTTGAGAATGATTATACAGAATATGTTTTAAACAAAGAACTAGCGCCTTACAGACCTGAAGATTTTGCTAATAGAATGTCTGTAATAGAAGCAAAAGGCAGGTTACAAATATTATTATCGCAAAAAAAACTAAACTTAAAGGAATTAGAATATAAACAA
>NZ_JBSHNS010000242.1:0-2738 GCF_053601635.1 Pontimicrobium sp. MEBiC01747 | reverse complement strand
GAACAACATGTTTATTAATGTAAATAAAAAGTACGATTGGGATAACCTTTCAGAAAAAGACATTATTGAATTAATAGAAACAAAGATCCAAAAGGAAATTGACAAAGTTGTTCATAATTGGGAAGAAGAAGGTATTAGAGTAGAGAAGGCAAGGTGGGGAAGACATAATATCATTCAAGGTAAAGTAAAGATTGAGCTGCCTAAAACAGTAGAAGCAGCAAAACTTACTTTAACAGAAGTGAAAGCAATAATAGAGAAAAACGCTCCCAAGAAAAAAACAACAGCTAAAAGAAAAACGGCAACAAAGAAGAAAACAGCAAAGAAAAAATAGTAAATGAATTTTAATTTTTTATCTCCTGTATCAGATATAGTATTAGCTCATAACGAGCTTTTATCTATGCAAGCTATTGGAAGAAAATTAAGAGTACATTCACAGCAAGATGGAATTCCAGATTTAGAAAACGTTTCAATAGCCATACTAGGAGTTTTAGAAAATAGAAACGATGTAAACTATATAGGAGAATCATTTGAGTTAAACGAAGTAAGAAAATCGTTTTACGCATTATTTCCAGGAAGTTGGAATACGCATATTGCAGATTTAGGAAATATTAATGCTGGTGAATCTGTAGAAGATACCTACTTTGCATTAAAAACGACAGTAAGTATACTAATACAAAAAAATATTATTCCAGTTATATTGGGTGGGAGTCAAGACTTAACTTATGCAGTATATCGCGCATACGATAATCTAGTTCCAATGGTAAATATTGTAAATGTCGATTCTAAGTTTGATTTAGGAGACTCAGCTAAACCAATAAAAAACACAAGTTTTGTTGGGAAGATTATTTTAGATCAGCCATATAATCTATTTAATTATGCAACATTAGGATATCAAACCTATTTTAATTCGCAAGAAGAAATAGATCTTATGGAAGCTCTATATTTTGAATCCTATAGATTAGGAGAAGTTTCAAACGATATAACAATCGTAGAGCCTGTAATGCGAGATGCAAATGTTGTTAGTATAGATTTAGGGTCAGTTAAAGCCTCAGAAGTAAGCTTAAAGCAAAGACTATCCCCTAATGGATTAAATGGAAAAGAAATATGTGCGGTTGCGCGTTATGCAGGAATAAGTAATAAGGTAACAGCATTTGGTATATATGAGTATAAACCATCTTATGACGATGAAGTAACAGCAATGCTTATAGCACAAATGTTATGGTATTTTATTGAAGGTGTTAACTATAGAGTAAAAGATGATGATTTTGTAAGTGGAAATAATCATCAAAAATTCATTACATTAGCAGACTCTCAGGAACTAGTGTTTTATAAAAGCACAAAAACTGGGAGATGGTGGATAGAAATACCTTTTTTATCAAATGTTAATAATAAATTAAAAAAGCATACGTTATTACCATGTACACATCAAGATTATATAGATGCGTGTAATGGCAAGATACCAGATAGATGGTATAAGGCGTATCAAAAAAATAGCGTTTAAGTTAAAAAGTTAAATGTTAAAGAAATTAAGACAACTATCGTTAAAGAGTTTGTTTTTAACGATTAAATGTATTTTTTTTTACAAAAAAAGTTGTTTTTTAAAAAATATATAAATATGTTTACGCTCTTAAAAAATTAAGAGTAATTAATTAACCTCGAGTTTTCTATGAATATGAAGAAGTTTGTATTATTAACGGCAGTTTTGGCACTTTTAGCAAGTTGCGGCTCTAAAGATAAGGGTCAGTTAGTAGGTGTTAAAGGAAAAAAATGGCATCCAGAAAAACCCTACGGGATGACTTTAGTGCCTGGAGGGGCATTTATAATGGGTAAGGCTGATGATGATTTAGCTGGTATTCAAGATGCGCCGGCTAAGACGGTTACTGTTGCCTCATTCTACATGGATGAAACAGAAATAACTAATAGCGAGTACCGTCAGTTCGTAGAGTGGGTTAGAGATTCTACTATTAGAACAAAATTAGCAATATTAGCAGATGAAGTTGGTGAGACAGATCCAGACTCAGATGGTATTGGGCAATTTGCATTTAAAGATGCAGATACAACAGATATGACTCCTTATGAAAAGTATATGATAGACAACTATAGTGGTCTAGGAGAAACAGGTTACGAAGGAAGAAAGTTAAACCATGATGTGGATTTAATTTTTGATACTGCTGAATATCCAGACGAATACTATGTTGAAGTAATGGATACTATGTATATTCCTTTAGAAGAATCATATAATGGTCAACGTACTTGGGATGTTACTAAATTTAAGTTCCAATACACTTACATGGATATTCAAAAAGCGGCTAACGACAGAAGTCTAAGACGTAAAGATGTTATCGTAAAAGAAGAAGTTGAAATTTATCCAGACACAACAGCTTGGATTAGAGATTTTGCATACTCATATAACGAACCGATGCATAATGATTACTTCTGGCATGATGCCTACAGTGATTACCCTGTAGTAGGAGTAACTTGGAAACAAGCTAAAGCATTTTGCGAGTGGAGAACATTATATCACAATGCATACAGAAAACAAAAGAAAATACATAATGTAAGCCGTTACAGGTTACCTTCAGAAGCACAATGGGAATATGCTGCTAGAGGAGGTCTGCAAGCTGCTACTTTCCCATGGGGAGGACCTTATGCTAAAAACGATAGAGGTTGCTTTATGGCGAACTTTAAACCATTACGCGGAGATTATGCAGCAGATCAAGCATTATATACAGTAGAAG
>NZ_JBSHNS010000241.1:0-8904 GCF_053601635.1 Pontimicrobium sp. MEBiC01747 | reverse complement strand
AAGCCTTAATTTATGCGTTTGATACAACAGGACAAGAAAGAATCAATCAAGATGTTGGTTATGATGGATTAGACGATGTTGAAGAAGTTGCTATTTCACCGTTATATAGTGGCATAGCCGATCCAGCAAATGATAACTACCAATACTATATAAGTGCAGAAGGAAACCTATTCGATCGTTATAAAAAATATAACAATGTAGAAGGAAACTCTCCAGACACCTTTAGTAACACAGATAGAGGATCTACGACTGTCCCTGATGTGGAAGATATTAATCGTGACAATACGATGAATACAATTGATAGTTATTTTGAATATGAATTAGAGATAACACCACAAAACTTACCAGAAAATTTAAATGCAATTACATCTACTAATCCAATTGGTAGCTTTATTAGAGATATTAAAACCAGACCAAGAGCATTAGCAAATGGAGATACAGAGCAAATACGCTGGTATCAGTTTAGAATTCCAGTACAAGGAGATCATGTAGAAGCCGTTAATGGTATTACCGATTTACGTTCTATACGTTTTGCACGTATGTATTTAAAAGAGTTTTCAGAAAGTACAGTATTCCGTTTTGGTACTTTAGATTTAGTAAGAAGCGATTGGAGACGCTATACATTAGCATTAGATGACGAAACAGGGCCAGCAGCAGACGATCCACAAACAGAATTTTCTGTAGGAGTTATTAGCACGTTAGAAAACGATGGTAGTTATGCATCACCTCCAGGTGTTGTGCCAGAGCAATTAAATAATAATAATACCATTATAGACCAAAATGAGCAAGCCTTAGTAGTCAACGTTTGCGATTTAGAACCAGAAGATTCCAGAGCTGTATTTAAAAACATTAATGTAGATATGCGACAATATAAGCGCTTACGTATGTTTATGCATGCAGGAGAAGGAGATACCCCAGGACTATCAGATGGAGACTTAGTAGGTTTTATTAGAATGGGTAACGATTTAACGCAAAACTACTACCAAATAGAAGTGCCATTACAAGTTTCTACTAGTAATTCCTCTGAAGGCTTGTGGCCATCAGCAAACGAAATAAACTTAGAGTTAGAATTATTACAAAAAATAAAATCTATAGGTATTAGTAATGGAACCCTAACAGATCTTGATGCAACGTTTTATGACGTAGTGGGTGGAGAAGTAGTGCCAATTACAGGAGATGAATTTTCTAACTATGTAACAGGACAACAACGTGTAGCAATAAAAGGTAACCCAAATTTTGGAGATATTAGAACCCTAATGGTAGGTGTTAAAAATGCAAGAGGATTTGATGTTTGTGGAGAAGTTTGGTATAACGAATTGCGTTTATCTGAGATGGATAACGAAGGCGGTTGGGCAGCAGTATTGAGTCTAGATACAAATTTTGCAGACTTTGCAAATGTAAGCGCTACAGGGCGTATGAGTACTTCAGGATTTGGCTCTGTAGACCAAGGACCAAACGAGAGGAGTCGTGAAGACGTAAAACAATATGATGTTGTTACTAATGTTAATATCGGGCAATTATTACCAAAAAAATGGGGATTACAAATACCGTTTAATTATGGGCAGTCTGAAGAATTAATAACACCAAAATTCGATCAACAATATAAAGATATTGAGTTGCAAACACGTTTAGATGCAGCTACAGATGCAGAAGACCGTAAGCGTATTAAAGAGAATTCTGAAGATTATACTATGCGAAAAAGTATAAACTTTATAGGCGTTAGAAAAACGAGAACAGGAGATTCTAAACCTCGATTCTACGATGCAGAGAATTTAACATTAAATTACTCGTATAATAAAGTAGAACACCGTGATTTTGAAATTGAACGCTCTATAGATAAACAAGTACGAGCAGGTGTTAATTATGCCTATAGTTTTCAACCAAAAGTAATAGAGCCATTCAAGAAAAACGATTCGTTGTTTACAGGTAAGTATTGGAAATTATTAAAAGATTTTAATGTAAACTTATTACCATCTAGCATAGCCTTTAATACAGATTTAAACAGGCAGTTTAACAGACAACGTTTTAGAGATGTAGAGTTAGGAGGTAATAATATTGGCTTGGAAGAACTGTTTAGAAGAAACTATACTTTCGATTACCAGTATAACGTTAATTGGAATTTAACCAATGCACTATCATTTAACTTCGCGACATCAAAAAATAATATTGTAAGAAATTATTTTAAAGACAATATCATTAATGGGGAGCAAGACCCATCGTTAGACGTTTGGGATGGATTCTTCGATTTTGGTGACCCAAACAGACAAAGTCAACAATTAGGAATAAACTACGAAATACCATTAAGCAAAATACCAACATTAAGTTTCTTAAAAGCTACCTATGCCTATACAGGACAATTTCAATGGCAAAAAGGATCAGATTTATTTGGAGAATTAGTTGCAGATGATGGATTAACTTACGATTTAGGAAACTCAATATCTAATGGAAATACACACAATATAAATTCAACTTTAGACATGAATAAGTTGTATAAGTATATTGGATTAACAAAGAAAAGAAAATCTAAAAAAGGCAATAAAGTAAGCCGTGCAGATAGAAATATTGGAGCACCACCAGGAGGTAAAAAACAAATAGCAGATAAAGGCGGTAAGCCAGCTGCTAAGAAAAGTAAAGGAGTAGGAAGAAAATTAGCTAATATTGGAATCGATATAATAACAAGTGTAAAGCGTATACAAGTTAATTATGCAGAAACTAATGGAACATTCTTACCTGGATACTTGCAAACACCAGGTTTTTTAGGAACATTAAAGCCATCCACAGGATATACTTTTGGAAGCCAGAGAGATATTAGAGCTTTAGCAGCAAGAAACGGATGGATAACAAATTTTCAAGAATTTAATCAACAATACACACAAAATCAAACCAAACAATTAGATATCTCTGCTAATTTAGAACCTATTAAAGACTTAAAAATAGATCTTGTGGGTTCTAGAATTTATGCTAAAAATTATACAGAGAACTTTAGAGTAGAAGATGGTACATATAGATCTTTAACACCAAATGCTTTTGGAAACTTTAATATCTCAACATTTACATTGCCTACTGCATTTAGTAAGAGTGATGAAATAAGTTCCGCAGCCTTTAATGATTTTAAAGAGAATAGGTTAACCATAGCTAGACGATTAGCACAAGAAAAAGGGGCAAATGTTAATGATGTAGATGCCGATGGTTTTCCAAGAGGCTTTGGTAAAACAAGTCAAGCCGTATTGCTGCCAGCCTTTGTAAGCGCATATACAGGGCAAAATGCAGAAAAAACAAAATTGGGAGCCTTACGTAACATTCCTATTCCTAACTGGGATTTAAAATATACAGGTTTAATGAAATTAAAATGGTTTAAAAAACGATTTAAACGTTTTTCTATAACACATGGATACCGCTCTAATTATACAATAAACCAGTTTAGAACTAACTTAGACTATAATGGAATAGATTATACTATAGATTACGATTCCCAACCAGCAGACGATTTAGATCAAGCAGGGAACTATAAAAATGAAAACCTATACAGTAATGTAAGTTTAACAGAGATGTTTAGTCCATTAGTAAGGCTAGATTTCGAGATGAAAAATTCTGTAAAAATATTAACAGAAATTAGAAAAGACAGACAGTTGTCTTTAAGTTTCGATAATAACTTAATGACAGAAGTTCAAGGAAAAGAATATATTATTGGATTAGGATACAAATTTAAAGATGTAAAAATAAAATCTAAACTTGCAGGGCCTAGAAAACGAATAGTTAGTGATTTAAACATGGAAATGGATGTGTCTGTAAGAGATAATAAAACTATTATACGATATTTAGACTTAGATAATAACCAAGTAACCAGCGGGCAAACGGTGTGGAGTTTAAAGTATAAAGCAGATTATGCATTTAGTAAAAACCTAACAGGAATATTTTATTTTGATTATACCTTCTCTGAATATGCTATTTCTACAGCATTTCCTCAAACAACAATACGATCTGGTTTAACTTTAAGGTATAATTTTGGGAATTAATACTAGTAGAAAATAGTGTTTGAAATAACAAACTGATTAGATATATTTGTAGAAATTATATAAAACACAACAATGAATATTCCAGCTGAATTAAAGTACACCAAAGACCACGAGTGGGTTAAAATAGAAGACGATACAATAACTGTAGGTATTACAGATTTTGCTCAAAGCGAGCTAGGAGACATCGTATATGTTGAAGTAGAAACAGTAGATGAAACACTAGAAGCAGATGAGGTATTTGGAACCGTTGAAGCTGTAAAAACAGTTTCAGATTTATTTTTACCAGTTTCAGGTGAAATAATTGAGTTTAATGAAGCTTTAGAAGATGAACCAGAAAAGGTAAATACAGATCCTTATGGAGACGGTTGGATGGTAAAAGTAAAATTCTCTGATGCCTCTCAACTAGAAAACTTATTATCTGCAGAAGATTATAAAGAACTTATTGGTGCTTAAAAAGCTAATATTACCTGTAAGTATTGCTTATACCATAACACTTGCAGTATTAAGTTTAATAAAAGTAAATAAGGTAACCTCAGAATTACCAACCAATAGTGATAAAATATTCCATGCACTAGCATATGCAATATTTACTGCACTTTGGTTTCTTTCATTTTATTATAAAATTAAACTAAAGAAAACAAAAGCATTAGTTTTTAGCTTTTCGTTTTCATCCGTATTTGGCATAATTATTGAGTTACTACAGGGTAGTATAACAAAGAATAGAGAAGCAGATTTATTTGATGTTATTGCAAATACAACAGGAACACTAATAGCAATGATAATTATAACGATCGTTTTAAGAGGTGTTAAAAAATAATAATAGCTTGCTTTTTTAACAAATAAATAGTTATTTTAGCAACTAGAGTGTAAACAAATATTAATTTATGGAACTTAAGAAAAATCCAAAATCAAACGTAGGCCGTAACAGTGCACTGTACTTTGCCGTTGGATTAGCATTAATGTTATTTTTAACAAATTATGCTATCAACTACAAAACTTACGATGAAGAAATCGTAGAAAATCAGTACTCATTAGGTGAAGAAGAATTAGAAGAGGAAATCCCAATTACTAATACAGCACCACCGCCACCGCCACCGCCACCACCGCCACCAGCACCAGAAGTTATTGAGGTCGTTGAAGATGAAGTGGAAATAGAAGAAACAGTATTAGAATCTACTGAGACAACACAAGAAGAAGAAATTGTTGAAGTAGAAGAAGTAGAAGTAGAAGAAGTAGAAGAGGATGTAGAAGTTGCCTTTGCTGTAATTGAAAATGTTCCAGTTTTTCCAGGATGTGAAAGTGGAAACAATGAAGCTAAGAAAAAATGTATGAACGAAAAAATGGCAAAATTTGTTAGAAAAAAGTTTAATACAGATTTAGCTCAAGATTTAGGTTTACCTCCAGGAAACAAAAAAATTAGTGTATTCTTTAAAATCGATAAAACAGGTCAAATAGTAGATGTAAAAGCTAGAGCACCACACCCAAGATTAGAAAAAGAAGCAAAACGTATTGTAAACTTATTGCCAAAAATGAAGCCAGGAATGCAGAGAGGAAAAGCGGTAAGAGTACCATATTATTTACCTATTAAGTTCCAAGTACAGGATTAATTATAAGACCTGTATTTAAATAAATTAAAATCCCGTTACAAATTTGTAACGGGATTTTTTTGTTTGGTACGCTTATTGTGAATTACTCATAATATTAACATATAAACTTTTAATTATTATGAAACAATCTAACGAAAGCCACGGAGTCGTTCGCCAAAACGACAAAACCGTGCAAAAATCACAAAAGCATGATGCAAATTTACGAAAAAACTCAACGCTTTACTTTCAAATAGGTTTAATAATGTGCCTTTTGGCTAGTTACACAGCTTTAGAAATGAGTTTTGCTACACCTAGTGATGGTATAGTAATGGCTCCTACAGACGAAGCTGATAATATTTATTATCCTGAAGACAAAAACTACATAGTAGAGGAAGAGCCTAAACCAAAAGAAGAAGTTGTTGTAAAAAAGAAGAAAATCATTCATAAAATTGAGATTACAGAAAAGGAAGATATAGAGGAAGCTGAAAAAGATTTAGATTTAACAGTAGAACCAGAAACAGTATCTAAAGACCCTGTACTATCTGAAGATGATGATATACTTGATGTGCAACCAATAGATGATCCAGTAAATATTATGGCAGTACAAAAAGTGCCAATTTATCCAGGTTGTGAAAAAGCAAAAAACAATAACGAACGTAGAAAATGTATGTCTGATAAATTAAAGAAACTAATAAGTAAAAAGTTTGATTCAGACCTAGGAGCAGAATTAGGTTTAAGTGGGAAACAAAAAATCTACGTAAGCTTTAAAATAAATAAAGCAGGAAATGTAGAAATATTAAAAACAAAAGGAACACACATTAGATTAGAAAAGGAAGCAAGAAGAGTGGTAGAAAAAGTGCCAACAATGCAACCAGGTAAAAATAATGATGAGCCAGTAGAAGTACTTTATAATTTACCAATTACTTTAAACGTTCAAAATTATTAAGCCTTTTTATAAAAAATAATTTATAGCCGTTATCGACCTAAACGATAACGGCTTTTTAGATTTTTTCATTCTTAAAAAAACAGTATCTTTCGCCATTATATAAAATCTTCTATTTTATGAAGCGCTGCTTTCTTATTATCATATTATGCTTCCAATTTTTTGCTCAGGCTCAAGAAACTTTAACTAACGAAAAACCTCCGGTTTTCGAAGACTGTAAAGAAACGAATGTTGAGAACCTTCAAAATTGTTTCGATAATAAAGTGTTTAACCTGTTGTTTACAGATTTTAAAGTGCCAGAAAACCTTTCAGAAAATAATTATAAAGGAGAAGTTGTTATTCTTTTTGAAGTGAATAAAGAAGGTGCATTTAGAGTCATGTATGTTGATGCGCTATATAAAGAGCTAAAAGAAGAAGCTACTCGCGTATTTAAAACGTTTCCAAAAGTAGAACCAGCAACATATAACGGTCTGCCTACATTCAAGCAATATTCAATAGCATTAAAAATCCCTTTAGAAGACCAAACAGTGTCTACAAAAGATTTATCTGATGAAAAAACGATAGAAGAAGAATTAACGACATTAGAGAAAAGTGCAAAGTCAGAATTTGATAGTATTGAGGCTAATAAACAACCCTACAGTAATAAAGCTTATACAAGTCAATTGAATATTCCATTTAGTCATAGTAACTATTCTAAATTTGATAGAGCAACAAACCTAATAGGAACTAATAGTCATACAGCAGCAAAACCATTTCTGTATGAAGATGTTTCAAAATATTATAGTATAGAAGCAGAGAATGAAGCATTAAAAAAAGAAGGTGATACTTGGTTGACTAAAAAACTTTGGAATGAACACTTAGTGCAATTACAAGGAAAGGATTATTGGTTTACAATAGACCCTATTTTCGATTTACAAGTAGGGAAAGACACAGATGCCGATTTTAATTCAACATTTAATAATACAAGAGGTGTATACATACAAGGAGGGCTAGGTAAGCGATTTAATTTTTCAGCATCAGTATATGAAAGCCAAGGGCGTTTTGCACAATATTACAACCAGTATGCCGAAACCTTAAAAGCATTTGGTCCAGATCCAGCAATAATTCCAGGGCGCGGGATTGCAAAACGATTTAAAGATGATGCTTACGATTACCCTGTAGCCGAAGCCTATTTATCGTATACCCCTGCAGATTTTATAAACATTCAATTTGGTCATGGTAAAAACTTTATAGGAGATGGTTATAGATCATTATTACAAAGTGATGTAGCTAGCCCATATCCTTTTTTAAAGTTAAACACTAAATTTTGGAAAATAAAATATACAAATACATGGTCTTGGTTGCGAGACGTAAGACCGGAAGTAACAGAAGATGGTGCCTTTTTAACCAAGTATATAGCTAACCATTATTTAAGCTGGAATGTAAATAAACGATTAAATATAGGTTTGTTTGAATCTGTGATTTGGACAAATTCTAACGATCGTGGTTTTGATGTTAATTACTTAAACCCTGTTATTTTTTACAGAGCCATAGAATTCGAAACAGGCCAAGATGCAGGTAATGCAATTTTAGGAGCATCTGCAAAATATAAATGGAGCGACAATATTAATTTTTATGGCCAGTTTATATTAGATGAGTTTTCTTTAAGTGATATAAAAGGAGGTGAGAAAAGTTGGAAAAACAAATACGGTTATCAATTAGGAGCAAAATATTATAATGCATTTAAAGTAAAAGATTTAATGCTTCAAGCAGAATATAACCAAGTTAGGCCTTACACATATTCTCATAATACAGTAGCACTAAATTATGGGCATAACAATCAACCTTTTGCCCACTTATGGGGAGCAAACTTTAAAGAATTAGTACTTATAGGGCGTTACAGATATAAGCGATGGTTTGGAGAAGCAAAAATAATAGCTGGATTAAGAGGGTTTGATGTTAATGATGGTACAGATAATTTTAGTTATGGAGGCGATATATACCAAAACTACAACGATAGACCTTTTGATACTGGAGTAGAAATTGGACAAGGGATAAAAACAAAAACAATAAATGCTAGTATTCAAGGCGGGTATTTAGTTAACCCAGCATCAAATTTAAAGATCTTTGCAGATATTAGTTACAGGAATTTTAATCCAGAAACCGAAATAGCATCTGTTGTAAACAATAGTACAGTATGGTTTAATTTAGGAATTAGAACAGATTTATTTAACTGGTATTTCGATTTGTAATTTACTTTTGTTTACCGTTGGTGAATAAGCTTTTATAAAGTATCTTTGCACTCGCAATAAAACGCTTAGACAAAATTATAGTGGTAAGGTTGTTAAAGCGGTAAATTATAGTACATTGAGTACAACAA
>NZ_JBSHNS010000240.1:0-7412 GCF_053601635.1 Pontimicrobium sp. MEBiC01747 | reverse complement strand
ATTTTTAAGAAATGGATTTTATGATTCGATAAAAAGAATTAATAAAGAAAATTTAGAAATATCAAGAAAATTAAAGGATACATTGAAAATGGCATATGCATCCCATAATCTAGGGTTTTATTTTGAAAACAAAAACAAATTAGACAGCGCATACTATTTTTATTTTAAAACAAGGAAATTTTATAACTCTATTGGGGAAAAGAAGCTTGAGGCAGATATCCTAAAGAATATGGCAAATATTCAAGAAACTGAAAGAGATTATATAGGTTGTGAGATAAATGCAATTGAAGGGATTAAAATATTAAGTAAATTAAAGAAAACAGATAAAGTTTATAGCTTATTATGGTCGCTTAATAATTTAATAGGAATAGCATCCGAACAGATAGAAGGATACGATAAAGCGATACAATACCATACAAAGGCAATAAGTTTTAGCCGGAAAATTAAGGGGGATTATTTACGTGAAGTATACTCTAACATCAACATAGGGATACTCTACAGAAGAAAGAAAGATTATGAAAAATCTATATCTATTTTAAATCAGACCTTAAATAACGACAAAATAAAAGAAGACGATCCTACAACATATTCCTTAATACTATCTAGTTTGGCTTACAGTAAGTTCTTACACGGGTTATATTCCAATGAAGATATTGAAAAGTTATTTAGAAAATCAATTTCTGTAGCCGAAAAAAATGAAGATTTTTATGAAATAATGATAGCTGCAGATCAATTTTCAGAATATTTTTTTAAAAACAATAATAAAGATTCTGCTCTGTATTATTCAAATAAAAGTCATGACTTAGCAAATTTATTAAATAATAATAATTGGAAACTAAAATCACTTTTATTAAAATCTAAAATTGAAGAAGGAGAAATAGCAAAAAAATATTTATACGAGCATATCAAACTAAATGATAGCCTTGTGCTTGCAGAACGTTCCATTCGTAACAAATTTGCAAGAATAAACTTCGAAACCGATGAAATAAAACAAGAGAATAGACTTTTTGAGGAAGAAAACACTCGAATTTCCAAAAAAAACCAAATGCTTATTATTACCTCAATAGGTTTATTAATAACACTATTCTTTTTATACATAATAAAAACACAACGCGAAAAAAATAAAGAGTTACAATTAGCCCAACAACAGCAGGAGGCTAATGAAGAAATTTATAATCTAATGCTATCACAGCAGGATAAAATGGATGAAGCAAGAGCATTAGAGAAGCAACGTATTTCTCAGGAATTACATGATGGGATATTAGGAAGGCTCTTTGGAGCCCGTTTAAGCTTAGATAGTTTAAATTTAAGTAAAACAGAAGATGCAGTAGCAAACAGAGGAAATTACATTAATGAACTTAAAGTTATAGAGCAAGATATACGTAAGGTATCTCATGACCTAAACACAGATTTTATTGCACATTCAGGCTTTTTAGATATTATAGAAACATTAGTAGAAACACAAACCTTAGCCTACAATTTAGAAAGTACAATTACTGCAGATCAAGATATTAATTGGGATGCCATTTCTAATAAAACTAAAATTCATTTTTACAGAATAGTACAAGAGTCCTTACAAAATATATACAAACATGCAGAAGCAACAAGAGTAGATATCACATTTAAACAAAAAAATAATTTAATATCTTTAGCCATAAAAGATGATGGATCTGGTTTTGACGAAAACAAGGCTAAAAAAGGAATAGGCCTTAAAAACATGCGTTCTCGAGTAAAAGAGATAAAAGGCGTTTTAAATATAAAAACCAAAGCAAACCTAGGTACAACAATTGAAATAAGAGTCCCAAATTAATTTAATACCCCCTTAAAATGCAACAAAAAAGCATTAAAATATTAATGACAGATGATCACCCTATGATTATAGAGGGCTATCAAAATACACTTTTAGCTACCAAAAAAGAAAATGAAAAACTCATTATAGATATAGCTACTAATTGTGACGAAGCTATAAAGGCAATTAACAAGTCTATAGCTATAGAGCAGCCCTACGATGTGTTCTTTTTTGATGTTAGTATTCCTGCATCTTCCGATAATAAATATAAATCTGGAATAGATTTAGCAGAGTTTGTACGGTTAAATTTACCATACTCTAAGGTTGTATTGCTTACCATGTTCGATGAACCTTATAGAATACACAGTGTTATTAAAAATATTAACCCAGATGGCTTTTTAATAAAAAGCGATTTAACATCAAGTGAATTAGCAAGCGCATTTAAAGCTGTATTAAATAACCCACCATTTTATAGTGGCACAGTAAATAATGTTATTAGAAATATTATTTCTAGTGCTATAGAATTAGATGAAATTAATCATCAAATACTTCATTTATTATCTAAAGGAATTAAAACAAAAGACATTAGAAACCATATAGATCTGTCTTTAAGTATGATTGAAAAGCGTAAAAAGCATTTAAAAGAGGTTTTTGAGATAGAAGACGGAAAAGATGAAACGCTTATACACGAAGCTAGAGATAAAGGTTTTGTAAATTAAAACCTACAAATTATAGCCTTAAATGTTAAAATTTATTTTTTTTAATTTTTTTTCACCTTCTCTTACAAGTAATTATAATTAAATACTACGGGAAAAACCGTAATCCTGTTACGGTAAAAGCCGTAACCGACAAGAGAAATAAGTTTTATCTTTGAATCATCAACAATCATTAACTCAATTCAGTCCCTCGATAGAATTTAGTTGGTAATAGCACATTTACACTAGCCTTATGGTTTTTCTTCTAAAGAAAACCATAAGGTTTCTTCTTTTATATAAGCTTATTAAAAGATAATGCTTTTATAATCCCAAAATATTTTTATAAATAACCCAAAATAAATAACAGCTACTATAAACTTTAAAAAGGTACCTGTAATAAAACCAAGAAAAGAACCAAATGCTGCTTTTAGCGCTGTAGTAGAGTCAGCATTATTAGTTAATTCTCCAATTAAAGCACCTACAAAAGGGCCAATTATAATTCCAAAAGGAATAGGGGCAATAATACCAACAATTAATCCAATAGAAGTACCAATCATTCCAGCTTTACTACCTCCAAATTTTTTAGTACCAATAGCAGGAATAATATAATCTAGAGCAAAAACAATAAGCGCAATACTTAGCGTAATAGTTAAAAATAACCAATCGTTTGGTATGGCATCTGTTAAGTATAGTAATAAAAGCCCTATCCAACTTAATGGAGGCCCAGGAAGTATAGGAAGAATACTCCCAATTAAACCTAAGCAAACAAATAGGAAGCCAAAAACCGTTAAAAGAATATCCATATAAAAATTTATTAATAAGACGCACAAATAAATAAAATGTTACATTTAAACTAAAAAATTAGTTCAAACTAAATATTTAGTTATATTTGTAAAACACTTGAACTAAAAACTTAGTTGAAAAATGAAGCAATTAACAAAAGCAGAAGAAGATATAATGCATGTTTTATGGCAATTAAAAAAAGCCAATGTAAAACAAATAATAGAAGAATTGCCAGAGCCTAAACCAGCCTATAATACGGTATCTACAATTGTTAGAATATTAGAAAGTAAAGGGTTTGTAGATTACGAAAAAAAAGGAAAAGGACATATTTATTTTCCTCTATTAGAAAAGCATGAATATAGTAACCAATCTATAAATAAGTTGGTAGATAACTACTTTCAAGGCTCGTTTAAAAGCATGGTCTCTTTTTTTATGAAAAAAAACGACATTAATTTAAATGAATTAGAATCTGTATTAAAAGAGATTAATAAAAAAGAATAGATATGCTGCATTATATTATACAAACTGTCGTATTTCAGTTATTCTTTTTAATACTTTACGATTTGTTTTTAAAACGAGAAACCTTTTTTAATTGGAACCGTGCCTATTTGTTGGCTTCGGTAATGTTGTCTATTATTTTACCATTTATAAAAGTAGATGCTTTTAAAACAGTAATTCCTGTAGACTACACTATTATGCTACCAGAAATTGTAATGGGTTATGAAGAAACTGTTACGCATAATACAAATAGACCACTTATAGAGCTTTTAAACACTAATACAAACACGTTGCCATGGGGCTTTATATTAAGTCTCGGTTGTACTATTGCAGCTCTACTATTTGTATATAAACTAATAGGCATTTTAATACTAGTATATAAAAATCCAAAAACTAAATATAAAGACTCCTTTTTAATAGAATTATTAAACAGTAAATCGGCTTTTTCATTCTTCAATTACATATTTATAGGAGAACAAATAAAAGGAACAGAGAAAATAGCTATAATAGCACATGAAGAAGTACACGTTAAACAAAAGCATAGTATAGATTTATTGTTATTTGAGGTTTTACGTATTTTATTTTGGTTTAACCCTTTAGTCTACATCTATCAAAGAAAGATTGCAAACTTACATGAGTTTTTAGCAGATTCAGAAGCAGTAAAAATTAATAAAACTGCATATTATGAGAATTTACTAGCTCAAGTTTTTCAAACCCAAAATATATCCTTCATCAATCCATTTTTTAAAAAATCATTAATCAAAAAACGAATCGTTATGTTAAACAAAACAAAATCAAAACAATTTAGTTTAATTAAATATGCTTTACTAATACCTATGGTAGTAGGGATGCTATTTTATACCTCATGTTCTAAGGATGTTATCGATGATAATACAGTAGTGTCTAATAAAAACATTGCAGAATACACTTTTTCTGTAGAAAAAGAAGAAGATTTATCTACAGAAAAACAAGCCATTAAAGACAAGGGAGAATTATTTTTAAAAGCCAATAGCGAAGCATACGTTAGGTTAATTACCTATAATGAAAACACTAAAAAATCTACATATAACATTGTCGCAGCTACAAATGATTTGACAAAAAAACATGAAATTCATTTTATTGTAGATTTTAAAGACGGGAGTACATTTTCTACCTATGCAGATGAACATGCTGTCTTATTAGAGTCAGAGAACATTAAAAGTATGAATGTTATTAAAACAGAAAAACAGAAATGGTCAAGAATAGTTAACAATGTCGTTACGTTTAATGAATTAGACAGAGTACCAGCATTTCCTGGATGCGAAACATTAAGATCTAATGCAGAATTGAAAGACTGTTTTAATAAAGAGTTAAAACAATTAGTGATTGAAAATTTTAACCAAAAGAAACTAGAATCTATAGGAGAAAAAGGACAACATAGAATATCTTTATTCTTTACTATTGGTAAAGATGGAAATGTAGAAACAGTTAAAGTTAGAGCTAAATATAAAGCGTTTGAAGCAGAAGGAGAACGTTTAGTGAGTTTAATACCAACATTAATACCAGGGGAATTTAACGGGAAAACAGCCAGTACAAATTATTATTTACCAATAAAATTTGAGATAAAATAAAAAGATAATATTATAAATGAGGGTAATTTTTTTAATTCTAGTATTACTTTTCTCATGTAAAACCGAGGCACAGTCTTCGGTTTTACATATTGCAGATAGTTTATATGCAAATGGAAACTATACAAAAGCCATAACAACGTATGAAGCACATGATGAGCAAGAAGATGTTTATGTAAAACTAGCAAAAGCATATATGGCAATAGGTAATTACGATAGAGCCATATTAAATTACAAATTAGCAACAGAAGCATATCCGGAGCAAACACTCATAAAATATGAATACGCAAAACTTTTAGCAAAAACTAAAAAAAGAAAAGAAGCTACAAAACTATTTAAAGAGTTAATAAATATAGACGCTCTAAACCCTAACTATCATTATGAGTTAGGACTAGTGTTAGAACAATTAAAAGATAGTAATGAAGCAAATAAGTTAGATACTATTACCAAAAAAGTTAAAAATAGAGATAAAGCACAACAACATTATTTAAAAGCCTACAAACTAGATAAAACCCATCAAAAAGCAATATTTAAATTAGCTAAATATCAGTTAATAAAAAGAAACTATGAAGCATCTAGGAAATATATAGATGTAGGTTTAAATACTTACAAGAATAATGTTGCATTAATTAGTTTAAAAGCACAAGGCTATTACCTTCAACAAAAATATGAGAAAGCTATAGTGTTATTCGAAAAATTATTAAGCTTAGGCGAATCCTCTAAATTTATTTACGAAAAATTAAGCGATAGCTATAAAGAAGAATACGAATTTGATAAAGCTATAAGTAATCTAAAATTAGCATTAAAGTTTAATACAGAAGATACTAGAAACCTATATCTATTAGGCTTGTTATATGAAAAAGTAAAAGATTATAAAAAAGCAGAAAAATATATTAATTTATCTATAAAACTAGAAGATTATCCACTAGATAGAGAGTATACAGACCTAGCACGAGTATATAACTATTTAAAACAACCAGAAAAGGCAATAAAAGCTTATAAGAAGGCCTTAAAAGAAAACCCCGACAATATGTATGCTAAATTTTTAATAGTGCATACAAGAGCAGATTACTATAAGGATACAGAGTCTAAAATAAAAGTATACGAAGATTTTATTGAGCATAACCCTAAAAGCCCATTTGTACGAATGGCGAAACAAAAAGCATCTAAACTTAAAGAGGAGCAATTTTTAAATGCAGAAGAAAAGAAACAAGATTAAAAATTGAATAAAAAATTGTACTTTTCAATTTCAGATTAAGTTATGCGAAAGGTTGTTTTCTTTTTTATTCTATTAAGCGTTACATCGTGTAACTATTTCGATGCTAAAAAAATAGCAACAGAAGATATTTTAAAAGAAGAGTTAAAAACCTTTAATTGGAATGAAGTAGATGCCTATCCTGTATTTGCTTCTTGCGAAAACTCTATAGAAAAAAAGGATAGAAAGCAGTGTTTTGAAAACACTTTGTCGTCCTATATAACCAATAGTTTGGCTACCGAAACAATAATAGTTACTCAAGATATTAATGATACAATTCTATTAGAACTTCAAATTTCTGAAATAGGAGCATTACATTTAAAAAGTATAAAAGTAGATTCCATAACTAGAGTAGAAATACCAAATATAGAAACGTTACTATATAATAGCTTACAATCACTTCCAAAAATATATCCAGCATTAAAGAGAGATAAACCCGTAAAAACAGAGTTTAAACTACCAATAGTAATTAATGTAAACTAATACAATTAAGAAGTATTGGGGATCTAGATAATGCTGTATTTTAAAATCGAATAGAAAGCTTTTTCATTAACCTTAAAATTTCTACATAAAGCCATACAATGGTAACTAAAAGTCCCCATGTAGCTAACCATTCGTTATATTTTGGGGCACGGTTTTTTTGGCGTTCTATATAATCGAAATCCAAAAGCAATGATAATGCTGCAAAAGTGGCAGCTATAATATTAAAAACAATAGCAATCCAAGAAGTCCTCCAAATAAATGATTTAATACCGAAAAAACTTAAAACCCATGACACAATATAA
>NZ_JBSHNS010000239.1:0-3366 GCF_053601635.1 Pontimicrobium sp. MEBiC01747 | reverse complement strand
CGATAATCGTGAGGCAATGTACAATGCCATTAAAAACATGAAAATGGAAGATCTACGAGATTTCTTTAATAAAAACATTAAAGGAGAAAACTACAATGTTATGGTAATAGGTAATAAAAAAGATATCGATTTCAAAGCCCTTAAAAAGTTAGGAGAAGTGCAAGAAATGGATGTAGATTATTTATTTAATTACGAAAAACCAGAAGCAGTTAAGTTATAATACTTAGTGCTTATAAACTATAGAATAGAATAATGTAAAAATCTATTCATAACTAAAGCCTCACAATTAATTGTAAATTGTGTGGCTTTTTTTATTCATAACAACGAGTAATTGTTATATTTGATATACTAATAAAACCTAAATATAAAATGTAGCTTGTATACTAAAAAATACATCATTTTAAAGAGTGATTTATAGAAAATAGTATGTAAGTTAAAAAGTACTAAATAAAAACACATGAAATTATTAGAAGGTAAAACAGCTATAATAACAGGCGCAAGTCGTGGAATAGGAAAAGGAATCGCTCAAATTTTCGCACAACAAGGTGCTAATGTAGCCTTTACATATAGTTCGTCTGTAGACGCAGCTAACGAATTAGAAAAAGAATTAAATGCTTTAGGAATTAAAGCAAAAGGCTATAAAAGTAATGCAGCAAGTTTTAACGAAGCTCAAGATTTAGCAGCAGAAGTTTTAAAAGAATTTGGTTCTATCGATGTTTTAATTAACAACGCAGGAATTACAAAAGATAATCTTTTAATGAGAATGGGAGAGGAGGACTTCGATAAAGTAATAGAAGTAAACCTTAAATCTGTTTTTAACATGACGAAGGCAGTACAACGTACAATGCTTAAGCAGCGTAAAGGGTCGATTATAAATATGAGTTCTGTAGTTGGAGTAAAAGGTAACGCAGGGCAAACAAATTATGCGGCATCTAAAGCTGGTATTATAGGATTCTCCAAATCTGTAGCTTTAGAATTAGGATCTAGAAACATTAGAAGTAATGTAGTCGCACCAGGCTTTATAGAAACAGAAATGACTGCAAAATTAGATGAAGACACAGTAAAGAGCTGGAGAGCGGCAATTCCTTTAAAAAGAGGGGGGACACCTGAAGATATTGCAAATGTATGTGTATTTTTAGCTAGTGACATGTCGGCCTATGTAACCGGGCAGACACTAAACGTAGATGGCGGAATGCTGACTTAAGAATAATTACATAAAAAGACTTAAACATACATATGAAAAAACAAATAATATTTCTAGTGTTCTTGTTTATGCTTACAGCAATTAATGCTCAAGTAAGTGTAGGTCCAAAGCATATTGGGAAGTCTAAAAATTTCCCTAAAGGACGTTTAGATAAGTTTAAAGGAACAGAAACTATATTTGTATTGTCAGATATTATAGATCAAGAGACTTATAAAAAAATATTAGATGATTCTTGGGATATAACTCCTTATAAATTAGTAAAACAGGATGATTTTGATATTTTAAATTATGTTGATGATAAATACTCTTTTGCAAATTTAGAAGGATATCATGTAACAAAGACAACGAGATCTGGAGCACAAGTAGATTATTTGTATATCTATATAAATTTTTTCATGCTAGATTCTGAAGATTTAAAAAAGGATTTAAGTAAATTAAAAAAGACTAGTAAAAAATATAAAAAGAAGGTTGTAAAAGCTATTTCTTCAAATAGAGAAAATTTAGCAAGAATAGATATGTTTCCTAAAGACACATTTTTGCCAACAGCTTTAAGTTCAGAGTCAGAAGTTATAATGGATAGTATCTATAATAAAGATGTTTTTTATAATTACAAATCTGGTTTTCTTAAAAATTATTTTCAAAAAGTAAATAACCAGTTAAAAACAGGTGAAGAATACTGGATGTATGAAAATGATAATTTATCAGAATTAAAAAAATTAGCAAAACAAACTTTATATATTCCTAACTACCATTTAAATGAGTTCAATCCTTGGAAAATGAAAAACAAAAAGGATAAAGATGGTTTTAAAAAAGTAATTAGTAATTATGAGTATAAGTTTGAGTTTCAAGATGAAAACGAAATTGACAGACGAATTTTAGCTGGAGAGGAATTTTATTACCTTCGTTTTGTTAGAGTTAATTCGCAAAAATTTGTACATATTGTAAACTCTAAAACAGGTGAAATAGTATATAGAAACTATGTAGCGGGCATTATGTCTTCTTATAATTTAAAGTCACGACATATTAAGGATATTAATAGTAAAATTAAAAAATCACTAAAAAAATAGTTGATTTAACCATCTTTAGTGTATTATTGTTGCTTATCAATCTTAAATTTGAACAAGTAAAAGTATATACAAAAAAACAAATTTAGTATTAGCTATAGAGAGCATGAGTTCTGTAAAATACTTTAAATAGGTTTGAAAACGTTATAGTTTTATTAAGGCATTGCAAAAATAATGAAGCTTTGAACGATATGTTTAATATTATTCCTTGTTATGTTTAAAGAAGTTTTAAAATCTAATTAAAATATAGTAAGCTTTGATGAAGTTCAAGATTTGGAAGAGTAAGTTTTAAAAGAAAATTTGAATCTATTGATATTTTAATAAATAATATTGGTTTAACTAAATGTAGTATTACATTATGAAAAAAAACATTCTATTAGCATTGTTAATGTTTTGTAACGTATATGCAGCCATTGCGCAAAGCAATGATTGGTTTAAAGTTAAAGACACAGACGCTGCGTACATAATTTCGTACCCACAAGAACCTGAAAAAGGTTCAGATGATGTTCCTACAGATAAAGGAACTGTAAAAATGAATACCTACACTTTACAACCAGACGGAGATGTAAACTTAATCTATATGTCTTCATTTACAGAATATCCAGCATCATTTTTTCCAAACAAATTAGCGACTTTAGAAAAGCAAGATGAAGTATTAAAAAATAGTGTAAATGGAGCTGTTACTAATACAAAAGGAACACTAATACAGGAAGAAAAAATCTATTTTAATGGCTACAGAGGAAGAGATATTAAAATAGCAATAGATGGCGGTTATATTATTAAAATGAAAGTATTATTAGTAGGTATTAAACTATACTTAGCACAAGTAATTTATAAAGAAGAGAATGATGATAACGAAAGCCAAAAACGTTTTTTCGACTCTTTCGAACTTATAAACGTAAAAGAATAGTTGACAACACAAACACTTCTATACATAATATTTGCAGGAATAATAGCATTATTACTTGCGTTATTCCAATACCGATATAAACAAAAAGGGAATTCTAAAAAGAATACCCTTTTTGCTTTTTTAAGATTTTTATCCATTTTTGGAATCCTTCTGTTACTTATTAACCCAAAATTTGAACAGATTAAAGT
>NZ_JBSHNS010000238.1:0-3070 GCF_053601635.1 Pontimicrobium sp. MEBiC01747 | reverse complement strand
CTTTTAGTAAGATATATTTCTAAGTAGTTTATTTTAGTAGGTAATAGCTTTGAAATTTAAAAACTCACTTCTTCCCAAAGTGAGTTTTTTTATTCTATTGTAATACTATTTAGTACTTTTTCATCACCTAATTTATGAAGTCCTGCAGGACTTATATATAAATTATGAAACACCTCATTAATATTACCTAATTTAACTTTATATGCTACTAATCCAGATTTGGTATTTATACGTAAATAAGTACAAGAATCTATCCATTTAACATTAAATACATTAGTTTTACCATTAGTAATTACTGTTTCTAGTTCTTTATTATTTTTAATATTTCTAATTATAGTGTCTCTATCATCAACTAAAAATGTTCCATATTTTAACACATAACAATCTTTATAATTAGATACAAATTCTAATTGTTCTCGTTCTATAATAGTTTTAACAGGTGTAGTTTCTTTTGTAAAAAGAAATTGCTTTATAAATATTGAAATAAAAAAAGTAGCTATAAAAATTATATAAGCTCTTGCATAACCTAAACCTACTAAATTGTAATTAATTTTACTTGAAGATATTAAAGTAATAACTAAGCTGTACAATAAGAGTGTCCCTAAAATTATCCCTACTATATTTACATAAATACTAGATTTAAAAATGTTAGCATTTTGTCCTAAAATAAAAAAAATAAAAAATAATTCTCCTGCTAAAATAGCAAGTATATACTGCTTTTTGTTTTTCATTTATCCTCTAATCATAACAATATGTGGTATATTGTCTTCTAGATACTCTTCGCCTACTTCTTTAAAACCTAGATTATTATAAAAACGTTTTAAATACGTTTGTGCAGATATTTTTATTGTAGTTGTATTATACTGTGTTTTTACGGCTTCTATAGAAACTTCCATTATAGTATAACCATACTTAAATTGCCTTTCGTGAGCTCTAACTACTACTCTACCAATACTAGCATAATCAAAATAATCACCAGGTTTAAACATACGTGTATAAGCCACTAATTTATCTCCCTTGTACCCTAAAACATGTAAAGCATTTTGGTCTTTTCCATCTATGTCTTGGTAAATACAGTTTTGTTCAACCACAAAAACTTCACTACGTAATTGTAATAATTGATACAGCTCGTTTGTAGTTAATTCTTTAAAAGCTTTTACTTTTACATCTATCATAGGTATTAACAATGCGCAGGTATTTTATCTACCCTATTTTGGTGTCTTCCACCTTCAAAATCTGTTTCTAAAAAAGTATCTACCATTTGTAAAGCTTGTGGTATAGCTGTAAAACGAGCAGGAATACATAATATGTTAGCATTATTATGTTGGCGTATTAAAGATACAATCTCTTTAGTCCAGCATAAACCAGCACGAATATCTTGATACTTATTAGCTGTCATAGCAACACCATTTGCACTTCCACAAATTAAAATACCAAAGTCTGCTTTTTTATTTATTACATCTTTAGCTACAGGATGTACAAAATCTGGATAATCTACACTATCATTTGCATCTGTACCATAATTAGTAACAGTAATACCTTTAGCTTCTAAATGTTTTGCAATAGCAAATTTGTAATCTGTTCCTGCGTGATCGTTTCCAATAGAAATAGTCATGTGTTTAAGTTTTTTATTTCCCTATAGCGGAAATTTTAGTAGTTGTGTTATTAAACCTCAAAGTTAATAATTACATAACAACTACCTATTAATAACCTTTACATTATTAACAAGCTTATTTAATTTTGATAAATATAATTTTTAGCTATTAACAGTTATTACCTTTTAGTTCTATTTTTTGAAGTAAAAACACAATTTTAAAATTAGTATTTGCAAGATTTATTTTAATATTTATCTATTAAAATAATTAAATTTCTCATTACTAAATGGTTATATACGTTATCAACAATCGTGTAAAATTGTTCATTACTTAACGTTTAGATAATGATTACTTGTTAATATCTTATCAAAGGTTTTTAAAACTTTTATTAGGTTTATTAAATTAATTTTTCCATCACAGAATAGATGTGAAACAACCAAAAAAGTTAGCACTTTTTTTTGGTCAATTTTTCAAGCTAAAAAATGCACATACCAACATGTAATTTTTAATTTTTTATTAAAGATATCTTGTTAAACAGAGTTATTAACAGCTGTTAATAGCTATTTTAATTACTTTAAAAATGAGTACTTTAAATACATCATAACTTGTTAATAGAGTACTTTAATAAACAAATCAAACAAAAACTTAAAAAAGTTATACCGCTATTAACACCCAATAATAAGCATCATTATTTTTTTTAAATTTTTAAAAGAAAAAGATATATATGTATATATGTGTGGATAACTGTTTTTATTAATTTAATTTTAAAGAAATATTGATTTAATATTAAAAGTGTAGCTTTGCAGTAATCTTAATAGATTGATTTAAAAAGAATTCATATCCTTTTAAATCCACTTCCTATGAATTTAAGTTCGTCCGAACGTAAATAAAATCAATACTTTTAAGAGAATTAATTAATAAGATTTTCACTGAATTAGTGAAAACAAGAAGAAATAAATGACAAGAAAGAAAACAAGGAAATCGTCGAAGAATAAGATTTCCAACCTTACAAATACAATTCTAAGTATTTTAAAAAAAGATAGAAACCAATCCTACAATTATAAACAAATAGCAGCTAAACTTGGAGTAAATGATGCCAGTAGCAGAAATCAAATTATAAAAACCTTAGCTAAACTAGCTGCTAAACAAGAAATAGAGCAAGTAGATCGTGGTAAATTTAAAGCTATTAACAATGCAGAATACCATACAGGAATTTTTGATGCTACCCAAAAAGGCTCTGGCTATGTTATTTGTGATGATTTTGAAGATGATATTTTTATAGCATCAAACAATGTTAATAAAGCATTAAATGGCGATGAGGTAGAATTATATGTTTACAAGCGAAGAAAGAGAGGAAAACTAGAAGGAGAGATTACAAACATTATAAAACGTGCAAAAACAGAGTACGTTGGTGTAATCCAAATACACGAAAAAAAGAATTTTGCTTTCGTAGTAGTCGATGGAAACAAAATGTA
>NZ_JBSHNS010000237.1:0-2719 GCF_053601635.1 Pontimicrobium sp. MEBiC01747 | reverse complement strand
TTAAAAAGCTGCCTAATGTTGTAGCTGGAGGTGGTAAAGTATATAATGAAGCTGGTGCTATTTTATTTATATATAGAAATGATAAATGGGATTTGCCTAAAGGTAAAATAGAAAAAGGAGAAACTATAGAGGTTACTGCTATTAGGGAGGTTGAAGAAGAAACAGGAGTTAAGGGGTTAAGTATTACAAAACCGTTGGAAACTACTTACCATTTATTTAAGCGTAATGGGAAACTGAAAATTAAAATTACGTATTGGTTTGAAATGAAAACTAATTTTAGTGGAAACTTGTGGCCTCAAGAAGCAGAAGGTATTACAAAAGTAGAATGGTTACAAGGGGATGAAGTAACAGAAGCCTTAAAAAACTCGTATGCTAATATTAAGATTTTAATATAAACTGTTGTGTGTTTTATCATTGAAAAAACACAACACTTGTATGGGGAGTAAGAGTTTGTAACCAAAAAAGCACAACGGGTTGTTAATAATAGGTTACTATTTTTTCGCTATTAAAATAGTATGTGTTTCTTTTTTAGTAGTGCTTGTGTAATCTACAGAAGTAGTTGTAGTAAGTTTAAACTTATTATTTATTAAAGCTTGTTTTAAGTTTTCTAAATTGTGGTAATAAAAAAAGAGTTTGTCTCCTGTACTGCCAGAGACATAGCCAGAGTTTTCATAATTACCAGCTATAAAACTTATGTACAGTATGCCATTTGTATTTAGTAAGTTGTAACTGTTTTTTATGAGTAAATTAGCATCTGCCTGAGATAAATAAGGGAGTCCAAAACCACAGATAATACCATCATATTTAGTTTTTAAAGTATTAATAGATCTTATGTCCATTTCATAAAAACTGGCTTTGGGGTTGTTTTGCTTAGCAAGCTTTACCATATTTGGAGCAATGTCTATACCTTCAATAACACTATTGGGTAGTTTAGATAATAGGTATTTAGTTATATTTCCTGGTCCACAGCCTATATCTAGTAGTTTTGGGGTTTTAGTGTTTAGCGATTGACAAAATAAATCGTAAGAATCGTTATAAAGCGTTAAATCCATGAATTTATCTTCATAGCGTTTGGCTACTTTATTCCATGTCTTAAAGGTGTCTTTATAACGATTCATTGTAAAGTCTTTATTTATTCTGTATACTCAAGCATTTTGTCTATTGTATTTACAGTTACAGAATGGTAATTTGCTCTAGAGTTTTTATAGATTTCGATAGCTTCATCCACTTTGTTTGCATTTTTATAGGCTTTAAAAATGGTGGAAACATACCAACGGCGTCCTACTTTATTTAAAAATTGTTTAATAATGTCGTCTACATTATTACCTCTATAGTCATGTGTTACAGATTGCTCAAACCACACCATTGCTATATATGAATTATTTGAGTGTGTTAAATCGAAAGCATTATCTATAAGCTCCATTTGTTTTGGCGTGATTGTTTTAGGGAAATTACGAACAAAATGCACCCATTCCTGTGTTGTCCAGTTTTGAGTTAGTGTTTTGTCTATTGTTTTTGTGCTTAAAAATGTAGCGAGCGTTTCTTCTACTTTTTTAAATTTATTAGACGTTATAATAGCTTGGTTTTCTGGAAGTCCTGAGTTATAAATCCATTCTTTAGTGTTAAAAGTAATGTTATGTTTTTTTAATAAATTAGTATTTAAATACTCTATAAAACGTTCTGTTGTCATTGTAGAGAATGCATGAGATTTAAAGTAGTTTTTTAAAAAAGCATCAAACTTTGCTCTGCCTACTTTTTCTTCTAAGGTTCTTAAAAAGAGATAACCTTTGTCGTATGCTATACTATTCATGCCATCATCTGGATTACGTCCTTTTAAGTTTAGTTTTAGCTTTGTGTCCTCTGGACTGTCTTTAAAGCCTTCTAGTTCTTCTTCTAAATCTTGTCTTCCTATTAAGGCTAGCATGTTTGCTCTGTTTTTACCATATAAGGCTTCCATAATGCGCATTTCAAAATATACTGTAAAGCCTTCATTGAGCCAGAAATCATTCCAAGTTGCATTTGTAACCAAGTTACCAGACCAAGAGTGTGCTAACTCGTGAGCAATTAAGGAGGTTAAACTTTTATCTCCAGCGATTACTGTTGGTGTTGCAAAAGTAAGTCTTGGGTTTTCCATACCTCCAAATGGAAAGCTAGGTGGTAGTACTATAACATCAAATTGTTCCCAGTCGTATTTTCCGTATAAATTTTCTGCGGCGACTACCATTTTTTCCATGTCTGAAAACTCATAGTGTGCTTTTTCTAATATGGAAGGTTCTGCATAAATTCCGGTTCTATTACTAACGGCTTTATAGTTTATGTCTCCTATGGCTAATGCAATTAAGTATGGAGAAATGGCTTGCTGCATTTTAAAAGTATAAATGCCATTTGCAGTTTTGGCTTTAGGGTTCTCTGCACTCATTACTGCCATAAGCTGAGAAGGCACTTTTACTGTAGCATTATAGGTTATTCTAATTTGTGGACTATCTTGAATTGGAATCCAAGTACGTGTTAAAATGGCTTGTCCTTGTGTGAATAAAAAAGGTTCTTTTTTATCGGCCGTTTGTTGTGGGCTTAACCATTGTAATGCTTCTGTTTTATTAGTGGTATTATAATATATTGTAATTTGTTTTGAGGCTGCTTGTAATGGTATTTTTAAAGCTTGCCCTAACTGTTTATCGTTTTTACCAAGAGAAAACGTTACTTCTTTATTATCTACTAA
>NZ_JBSHNS010000236.1:0-7726 GCF_053601635.1 Pontimicrobium sp. MEBiC01747 | reverse complement strand
CTATAAATATCTTTAAGCCATAATTGTGCATTATTATAATTGTAATGTGTTAATAATTCTAAGCTTTTGTCTTGTTGATTTTTATAGTTCTCACATTCTAAATTACAGCAGTGTTGATTGCCTAAAGTAACCAGCAATTTTTGCCAAAAAATACTTGTATATGTAGTTGCTGGTAATGTTATTTCTTGATGGTCTATAGTATGTAAATTAGATTGTATTGCTGCATTCCAATAGAATTCTTTTCTCTTATCTGCTCTTACAGCGTTACTACAATTTATGCAACAATTTGGAGTAGCATCTTTTAAGTTTACTTCTTTTGTTGTTAGTAGTAATTGATAATATACTGGGCCTTTTACATTTTTATCTCCTAAAAATAAGGCATCTACCGAAATATTTAAAGTAGCGGCTAGTTCTAATATTTTAAAATACTGCCAACCTTCAACAATAAGATATTGAGAGGTTAATTTGCCCTCTTTTAAGGCTTTAAATGTAGATTGTATTAAAGCATCATTAATTATTTTAAATCTATTATCCCAAATGGTTTTTGCGTTATCGCTAACCCAAGCTACTGTTTTAAAGGGTGGTATGGTATAGTTTAATAGTTCCATACTATGAGGCGTTTTGTTTTTGTGCCACTTGTTCTATCATTCTTTGAATAGAAGGATTTATACCATTACTCCACGATTCTATAAGTTTGGTCTCTATGTAGGGCAATATTGGGTGTTTAGATAGTGGTACTTGTCCATTGTCTTCCATACGTTTTTCGGTAAGTTCAAATAATGTTTTCCAAACATTACAATGTTCTGTTCTATTACGCCAATCTCCAGATATAGAAGTGCCAGGGCAATGGCCTTTACACATAGAAAAAAAACGACAATCTTTACAACCACCATGTTCTTGTGGTGTATGGTACAATGCAATGTATCTAGAATAGGAGGGAAGCCCTGCTTTTACAAAATCGATACCTTCTTTATTTGTTCTGCCGCAATTACTCCGCTGTCCTTTGCCTTCTACGCCTCTTACAGCTGATGTGGTGTAAGGGTCGCAAGCTTTCCAAACGCAACTTAAACCAAGGTCTTTGGCTTTTAGTAGGTTTTCTATTTCTCCGAATATGTCAAATTTTAAATGCTTCAGTTCGCTTTCTAAGGCATTAAAATAGAGTAGGGTTTCTATATTTTCTTTTTCGGTTAAATGGTAGATGGCTCTTATACTTTCGCTTTCAACTTCCATAAGGTGTAAACGTGCTCCGCCTACTCCCATTTTGTCTAATTTTTTTATCCAAGCCCCCATGCGTTCTCTTTTCTCTAAAGTTCCTACATTACCACGATGTAGTGTTATAATTATAGAGGGTTTTAAACCTTCTTCACACAATTTAGCAATGGCGTTTTCTGAGTGTTGGGTTAGTTTTCGTGTACGTTCTAAATTACCAGCCCATCTTACATCGTTTAAGTCTTCTGGTCCATCTATAGAGATGCCAACTCCAACATTGTACTTTTTAAATAAATCTATATGTGCATTGGTAATTAAAGAGCCATTGGTTTGTAAAGCATTTTTACCAAAACGTTCTAGCCCCCATTTCCATAGTATTTCTATATCTTCTATAGGCACCATTAAAGCTTCACCTCCAAATAAAGAAAAGTCTGTCCCTTCTTTTAGTATGGCTTCTTTCATTAAATCTATATCGTATTCTTTTTTTGGGTCTTCAACGTCACGTTGCGGATGTTGGTAGCAGTATTGACAAGCAATATTGCATTTTACGCCCATAGGTCTTAGTTCTACTCCCATACTATTTATATTGGAGCATCTATATGAGTGTTTTTATCTCCGTGTACACCTATATGTGCTACATCTGCATGTACCCCTGCATGACCAGTAATATTAAATCTGGCATCTGCATCTAGATTTATATCTGTTAAATCTACAGTAGCATTTACGCCAACAGTTCCAGTTATACCAAGGCTACCGCCTACTAAAGAAGCGTCTAAATGTGGATCTAAACCAATACGTGGTGATGTCGCATTAACATGTACAGAAGGCGGCATAACCATGTCGAAATGTTGTTTAGGGTCAATATCTAAAATAGTAACATCAAAACTGGGAGTAGATATTGTTTTACTTGCACCAAGATCTGCATGTTCGTTAAATTCATGAAAATTAAGCCCCCAATGATCGGTATGTAAATCTGCATGGTGATCTACAATTTTACCAAGATCTACGTGTACGCTTTCTGATGGAATAGAAGGGGCAATCTTTATTGGGAAATCTAATGTTCCATTAACATGGAACTTTGTAGGTAAATTGGCAAGAACTTTAAAGGTATCTATTATAGAATGTGTATAAACATGGTAGAGTACATTAACTACAAATTCTCCACCAGTAATTAGTCCTTTACCTACAACACTTATATAATTCTCTACTTTAGAAAAATAAGATGAGAATATAGATTCTGCCTCACTTACTATTTTATTTTCTATAACACTTGCTAGGTCTTTTAGGTCTGTAACACTAGCGCCTAAGTCGTAATTAAATCCAAATTTAGTACCATTAAAATCGAAATGTGCGTCTACTTTAGCACTTAAACTGCCATTTATAAAAGAAACATCAATTGTACCATTCATGCTATCGTTAATAGGGATTGTGCCTAAGTTAATGCCTCCTATTTTTATTGATGGCTTACAAGCTATTGATATGGAAAGGCTACTATCGAAAGCCATAGTGGTTCCTCCATTTTTAAATTCTACACTTAAAGAATCTTCTAAGAATTTTAAGTTAGATTTCATATTAATGTCTAATACGGTAGGAGATACCTTAGCATTAATCACTTCTGTAATTCCTAATATATCTGCATCTACACTTACATCAAAAGATTCTTCGGTTGTATTGAATTTAAAAAAGGGACCGTTAGCTTTTATGCCATGCCCCGCTCTACCTTTACCTGTAAGCGAAATTTTATTGTTAAATAGATGTATTGGATTTACACTAGCTTCTCCACTTATTCCTGAACCTTGATTTATCATTAGCGAAGAATACGTGTCGAATCCCCAAAAATTAATACCAGCATTATAACCTATTCCAACTTGGCAAGAAGTACCGTCTGGTAAGGTCTGCGCTTCATCGCACCAATAGAACATAAGGTCGTTATAGCTAAAATCGCTAAGTACCGAAGGTAATTTTATTCCCGTATCTATTACAGCATTAAATATTACAGGTAAACTTAAGTTTTTAGTTTCGCAATATAATAAAGATGGGTTAGGGGTATCATCGGTAAACTCTATACTAATTGCAAATTTTTCATCTAATTTTGTTTTGCTTTCTCCTAATAGAAAGGCGCCTTCTAAGGTAACACCTGCTCCTGTTTCTGCACCAAAACTAACATCTATACCTATACCAACATCTTCTAGGGTTACACCATAAAAATCGAAAGGTTCATTAATAACCGTATCACTATTTATTGTAGCTTCAGCTCTTACAGTACCATCTGAGTAGGTGAAAGAAATACCACCATTTACATTTATAGAATGTACTGTTGGTTTGGCTGGTATCGTTATAGGTAAACTAACATCTCCTGATAGTATCGCTGTTATTGGAGACGATTTTATCGTCATTGCTATACTGTTTAGCATTAAACTAGAAATTCCAGGAAAAGAGAATGATTTGTCTATTTCTGCTGTAATTTCATAATCTTTTGTTACTGTTAAATCTATAGATATTTCAACAGGAATATCACTTAAACTTTTAGCTAGTTCGTTTACTATTTTTGGTAGCGCAGATGGAGAACTATTAGCTTCTACTGCTAAAGTAGATTTAAATTCTGCACCATCTACAACACCTGTAATACCAGATATTTTTAGTTTTTTATTTGTAAAATCTGAAACAACTATTGCAGAATCTGAAAACTCTAAATCATCAAATAAAGATAAATTACTATCTATTTTTGTTAAAGTAAATCCTTTAGAAACTCCAACGCCTAATGCAGCTCCCCAAACACCTGAATTCTTTTGTACATAAAGCTCTACATCTCCCCAGCTTGTTTTGGCTTTTAAATCTAAAGAGTAATCCTTATCACTAGTATTTATTTTTGCTTGAAAACCAATATTATTTACTGGTAGCCCAGAAAAACTAGAAGGTAAATGGTAAGTTTTAGCTAAGAAGTGGGTAACTATACTATTTATTGTTGAAGCATCATTTGTTGAAGCGCCAAACTGCCACGTAATGGTACCATCTGCACCTTCGCTAAATCCCCAATTTGCAGATAATTGTATTCCAAATAATCTAAAATCGCCTTTAAGTGTAATGCAATTTCCTTTGCACGTTACAGAGGCATTTGTAAAAGCTATACTATCTGTTTTTAAAATATTTTTTAAAAAACTATCAACTTGTACTGCACTGACTTTACTATTAGGTAAACTAAGTTTATTGTCCCCTAATGCTTCTTTTAATTCGGTACAAAGCATAGAAATAGAATTACTCATAATGTTTGGTTTTAAGGATTATTTGAATTGACTAGGTTTTAAAAAATAAAAATAGAAAAATATCGATTTCTAAAAATAGGTGTTTATACCTGTTTTTTTAAAGTATTGTTTGATTTATTGCTAAAAAAACGTGTAAATACAGTTTTTTTATTAAATGCTTTGTGGAGAAATTTTTTTGATTATGACATCGTTATCTTTTTTAGTTTATAAAAATAGATGCTCGATTCTTACTGTGCTGTTAAGTGTAACGTTTCCTGTCTAGGTTTTAACCTAGAAACTCTAAAAGAAAAAGAAAGTAAAAACCCCCAAAAGTAAAATACTCTTGGAGGTTAATGCAACAATCAACGGTAATGAAGACTAATTAAATATAGTATTATGGTATTAATACTTTTTTAGTTATAAATTCTGTACTTGTTTTTAATTTAATAATGTATGCTCCTGTAGCTAATCCGTTAGTAGAAATTAAATGGTTTGTTTTGTTTAAGTCTCCTTGCTGTATTTGCTGCCCTAAAATAGAGTATAATTCAAAAGACTGTAATGGTTTTAAAGTATTGCTATTAATTATTTCTAAATAATTGGGTTTGTTTATAACTTTAATAGTTGAATTTTCTGAGGCTTCAATAGTAGCAACGCTTAACGTCTCTGAAACTTTAAATTTTAATATAAATCGATTACTAAATTCACCATCAAGCATCTCTGCTGTAAATGTTGTGGTATTTAAATCTATTTGAGCACCAGTTTCTAAATCCTCAAGAATGGGTGTAATGGTTTCTGGAAGGTTTACTGCACTTAATAACTTTATAGACATATTTCCTGTTCCGCTAAGTTTTACGTGTAATGGTAAAATAGTCTCTTCTTCTATAGATGGAATCCCCTGAATAACATAATTTTCATCTTCAATAATCCAGTTCATATCATCTGTAGAAGCATCAGAGTTTTTTCCATCGTAAGCTGTATCGTATTCTAAAGACGTGTTTTCATCTATGGTTAATAATAACTCTCTAGCTATACCGTTTGGTGAAGTAAACTCTAGTCTTAGTTTTGTTCTATCATCACTAGTATTTGTTGTTGCTGTGCTAGTGTTTTCAGAGTTTCTAAAAAATACAGAATTAGTTACATCTTCTTTTTGAAATGCTCTTTGTCCATTATTAAATGTTATTGCTCCTCCAGAATCGGCTTCAACAAAAAAGCCTTGTGCAACTGCTATGTATTGTTGTGGGGTTTTAGTGGCTACTCCCGCTTGTGATATATTTGGATGTGAAATAGCTTTTACTCCACCAGAAAGGTTGTACACGCCATAACCACCTTGATATTGTGCTGTATTATGAGAGCCTCCTCCAAAATGTTCCCAAAAATATAATGTTCCATTAATTACATTACTAGAGTTATTTCCGCCATCTGCAACAGATATATTGTCTTTTATAAATGCATCTGCATCTAGTGCTGAAGGATATGGGTTACCAACTAGGTAGTGCTCTCCTGTATTAATGTTTAAATCTATAGTACCATTATTAGGTTTTCCTTTAAAAACATAGTTTTGAGTTTCTGTAACTGAGCCAGCTCCTGATCCTTTCATGGTATAGCCTTCTCCTATAATCATGTTGTTAGTGCTTCCTAAATGCGACCAACTGTAGTAATCTTCTGCTGGACCATGAAATTTAAAAATCCAAAAAGAACTTGTTGCGATAGGGTTGGCTGCACCTCCATCTGCAGAGGATAATGATGATGAAAAGGCAATGTCTGTAGGGGTGTTAGTATTAGTACCGTCTTTAAGAATTCTATTTATAGCTTCGGGTTTGTTATTTAGTGTTGTGTTTATAGCGCTTACAGGAGAGCTCCAGTAGTTATAAGTATAATTATCTGCAGTACCTTGTTGATCTATTTCTATATAGCCTCTACTACTTGGTACTAATTCACTATTTATATTTTGTATTAATTGAGATTCACCTTGTAAATCTATAATACCATCTAATTTAAAATACTTTGTATTTTCTATAAATTGGTCATTTTGTACGGTCAACTTAGTATTTTCGTCTAATATTAGTCCCAGTTGTGTATGGCTATCTTTAGTTATTACTTCTGCATTATTAGTAAGGTTTACTATAGCCCAATTTTTATGTGGTGTATTATCTATATCCCAGACATCTCCATGCTCCCATGTGTTTTCATTTGTCCAGTTCCCACTAGTATTGGCTACGTATGGTAATGGCGCATTAATGTCTTGATTGGTTCTCATGTTGTGTAAAATTCCACTAACATTAAGGCTACTATTGTCCTTAGTGGTTCCCAGCCTACTGTTTACAGACGTTAATTTGTAATATAAACGCAAGCTATTCCATGATAGCCCTTCTATAGTATTACTAATGACTGCTCCTGTAACACTGTTATTGTTATTCTCTATACTTTGGTATACTTGTTCTTGTAATTGTGTTGTTGTTAATGCTGTATTATATACTCTAGATTCAACAATAGAACCTTTAAAATAATTGTTATCATTAAATGTATTTCTTCCTATTTCAAAATCATGGTTGCTATTCCAATTTGCTCCACCTCTTAAATTGTTTCCTAAAACATTATCTACTCTTGAAACTTCTTCACCATTTATATATAAAATAAGAGTTCTTTGATTAGCATTATAAATAGCTGTAAGATGATACCATAAATTGGGTTCTAATGCAGTTAAGTTATTTGCTGGGGTTGTAGCGGTATTTAATACAGGACTATTTGTTTTAACAAAGGCTCTGGGTTTTCTGCTGCTATTAAGAAATAATCTAAAATTACGCTGCCCCATGATTTCTTGAACTCCTGAGGCATCATTGTCTAATTTTATCCAGCTCATCATTGTAACTTCGTCTTCACTTTCTAGAAACGCATCTCTACTAACGTAATCATTAGTACCATCGAAATCTAAAGATTGCGGTGTACAGAAACTAATATTCCCTAAGGCAGAACCGTGTACAAAACCATTAGAACAGGTGTCGCAATCTTGCCAAACCATAGTAATGCTTGTAATGAGGTTCTCGTCGTAGAAATTTAATCCCACTCGTGCGTTATCTCCAGTAGTAGATGGAGCATTAGCGTTAATAACTCCAGTATTATTTGTGGTATAAGATGGTGTTGCGGACTCTGTAAATGTTGGGTATACTGTTTCGCCTAATGTATTAGTTGCTGTAATGGTATATTTATCGCCATTGGTTCCACTTGCATTTACATGGTAGATATCGTAACCTAAACCAAAAACAGGTTCACTAAAT
>NZ_JBSHNS010000235.1:0-1258 GCF_053601635.1 Pontimicrobium sp. MEBiC01747 | reverse complement strand
TCATTCCACTCTACATCTATTTCAGAACACTCAATACGCTCTTCTGTATCATCTAAAATCATACTTCCCATTCCTGTAAGTAACCAACGTGAACTCACCTCTTTATAAGTAGAGATAAATCGCTCTATATTAACCTCAGAAAGTCCAGTGGTTTTATCTAAAACACCATTTGCAATGCCTGTTTCTATATAAAACTGTCGCTTACTCAAACCTTTAAATGCTATATAATGAAGCATTCTTTGTTTTAAACTTGAGATATTTTTCTCCATTTATTATTAAGTTGAGATATTTTTCTATATATTTGTTTTGTATTAAAGGTGTTTATAACACAAATAACACCCTTAACTACCAAATGTACATAAAAAACAAACGCCCCTTTAATTATAGGCGTTATAAATATATGCCTAAAAATAATTTATAGGTTGAATTATTAATGGCTGTAGTATATACAATGCTAGCTTGTATATACTTAAACAAAAACATAGAATAGACCCTTAACCAGTTCCCTATTTTAAAGCTTTCCCTAAAAGCTAGGGGTCTTTTTATATCTGTGTTCTCAATCTTGTATTGAGAAGACAAAAACAACTATTAATCATAAAAAAATTAAATGAGTATTGTGACTATAGAAATAGCCCCATTACAAATAATAATAGCTAGCGAAGATGAACAGTATAAAAAGAACTTAGAATGTTATTTTAACAACTATTATCCTTTTGTAGATGTATTTTTAGTAAAAACCACTACAGAGGCACTCGCTTATTTTAACGATAAGCCACCCTTTAAGTTTTTAATACGTAAACCCGAAACGCCTTTAAATAAAGCAGATTTAAAAAACTGTAAAGCAACAGAGATACGAGATGTTAATTTAAGGCTAGTAGTGTTTCAAAACCAACATAAAAAGGCTGTAAAGGCTATAAATAAAAAAACAATACACTATTTAAAACAAGAGAAGCTCCTATTTATAGGCATGTCTACATTTGCTGTATTGGGTATGCTAAAACATAAAGGTTTAAAACATCGTTTTTATAAGATTTTGGCGCATGGGTCAAGCTTATTATAACAATACGGATAACCGTATTTAAACTATTCCAATTATTATAATATTTAACCACATTATTTTACATGAAAAAAACAAAAACAAACCCTAACCTTTAAGAGCATTGTTTTACAAGGTAAAACTACTCGCAGATTATTTTAAGTGTTTATGTGCTAGGTTGATAAATAAAACATAAATAATTAAAATTTAAAAACATGACAC
>NZ_JBSHNS010000234.1:0-9129 GCF_053601635.1 Pontimicrobium sp. MEBiC01747 | reverse complement strand
CCTTCATCCCAACCAGAAATAACTTGACCTGCTCCAAGAACAAAATCTATGGGTTCATTACGTTTGTATGAAGAATCGAATACTGTACCATCTGTTAAAGATCCTTTGTAGTGTACAGAAACAGTTTTCCCTTTTTCGGCTTTAGCACCTTCTCCTTTTTGAAGAATTTGGTAACGTAACCCGCTTTCTGTAGCTTCAAAACCTTCTGCATACTTATTTAATTCTGCTGCTTTTGCTGCTCTCTCTGCTGCTATACGAGCTTCACGAGCACCTTCAAATGTTCTAAAAGCTTCTATAGCATTGTATGCTTCTGCGTCTGCGCCAACACGTACAATTTCTAATGTTTTAATTTCATCTCCTTGTGCTATAGCATCTACTACATCTTGTCCCTCTACTACTTTTCCAAATACAGTATGGTTACCATCTAACCAATCTGTAGCAACATGTGTTATAAAAAATTGACTTCCATTTGTTCCTGGTCCAGAATTAGCCATAGATAGTACACCTGGCCCACTGTGCTTTAAATCTGGATGAAATTCATCATCAAACTTATACCCAGGGTTTCCTGTTCCGGTACCTTGAGGACAACCTCCTTGAATCATAAAATCTGCTATTACTCTATGAAACTTTAATCCATCATAGTATGGTGTTCCTTGTGGCTTAACAGCATTTTCCATATTTCCTTCTGCTAAAGCTACAAAGTTTCCTACTGTACCTGGTGTTTTTTGATATTCTAAACCTACTAATATTTCTCCTTTAGTAGTATTAAATTTTGCGTATAAACCGTCTTGCATTGTATTATTTTTTAAGGTGCAAAGATAACAAGGTTTTATGAATTATTTTTTTATATCATTTTAAATTAGTGAATTAAATTTTATCATTGCACTACATTAAAAAATTAGTATGAGAAATAAAATTAATAAATTCTTTGCTTCTATAGGAAGTGCAAAAGCTAAAGAAGATATACAAACAGAAGACTATACAGAACATATTATTAAAAGTATTGAAGCCAAACCATTAGGCATTTCTAATAAAAATGTAATTTATGCTGCTTCTAGTGAGCTTGGTGGTTATTATTATTTAAGAACTACTATTGTTGGAGCGTTCCGTATTAAAACATTTAAAGGAGCTTCGTTAACTATAAAAGCTTCTGATTTTGAACTAATTTTAAAATCTGATATGGATGAGTTAGAATCTGATTTTTCTAATGTTTCTGATAGATATATTACTAATATAGATTTTGAAGTTCATGAAGACAACATTCCTAAATTAAATACAGCCAAAATTAAAGGCTTAGTATTGTCTGCTAAAAAAACAAAAGTTGAATTTTTACCTTATGTAGATAAAAATCCAACTTAATATTTATTTTATTAAATATCCGTAATCAACTATAAAGTCTACCATCTACTTTAACATGTTTCATGGTTCTCACCATGAAGCATCTATGTTTTTAGATGTTAAGTAATGCTAAAACAAGTTCAGCATAGTATTATAAGTAGTATTATGGTATAAAATGGGCTATCGGGTTATTTTATTTATTGAGATTTAATTTGCAACCTCACTAATAAATTTAATACGATAAAGGCGTAGTTCTTCGTCTTCATAATCGCCATCAAATTCTTCCATAGCTACATCTATCTTATCGGTTTCAGATTCCATAAAATAATCGTGTAGTTCTTCTTGCTGGTCTTCATCTAAAATATCATCAATCCAGTAATTAATATTCAACTTTGTTCCAGAAAATACAATGGCTTCCATTTCTTTAATAAATGCTTCCATTTCCATCCCCTTGGCAGATGCAATATCTGTTAACGGTAATTTTCTATCAACATTTTGAATAATATATAGTTTTAATCCAGAGTTGCTTCCTGTAGATTTTACAACTAAATCATCTGGACGTGTTATATCATTATCGCTTACATATTTTTCTATTAAAGCAATAAAATCTTTTCCATATTTTTTTGCTTTACCTTCACCAACACCATGTACATTTCCTAATTCTTGTAATGTTATAGGGTATTTAAGTGCCATATCTTCCAAAGAAGGGTCTTGAAAAATAACAAAAGGAGGTACCCCCAGTTTTTTTGCATTAGTTTTTCTGAGGTTTTTAAGCATTGCCATTAATGCTTTATCTACAACGGCTCCGCCTCCTTTATTAGCTGTAACAATATTGTCGTCATGGTTTTCATCAAAAGCATGATCTTCGGTCATCATAAACGAAACTGGATTTTCAACAAAATCTATCCCTTCTGGATTTACTTTTATTACTCCATAGGTTTCTATATCTTTCTTTAAATAGCCAGCTACTAAAACTTGGCGTATTAAAGCCATCCAATATTTATTGGTTTGGTAATTTCCTTTTCCAAAAAATGGTTTTGTTTCGGTTTTATGAGATTTTATTAAAGCATTTTCTTTTCCTATTATAACATTTACTAAATCTTTGGATTTATATTTTTCATTGGTAGCCTGCACAATTTCTATTAAAAGCTTAACATCATCTTGGGCTTCTTGTTGCTTTTTAGGATGACGCATATTATCGTCTAAATCTCCTCCTTCTCCAGTTTCATTATCGAACTCTTCTCCAAAGTAGTGCAAAATAAATTTTCGTCTAGACATAGATGTCTCTGCAAAAGCAACAACCTCTTGCAGTAGAGCATGCCCAATTTCTTGTTCTGCTACAGGTTTTCCAGACATGAATTTTTCAAGTTTTTCAATGTCTTTATATGCATAGAACGCTAAACAGTGTCCTTCTCCTCCATCTCTTCCTGCTCGTCCAGTTTCTTGGTAGTAACTTTCTATACTTTTTGGAATATCGTGGTGTATTACAAAACGAACATCTGGTTTATCTATTCCCATTCCAAAAGCAATAGTTGCAACAACAACATCTACATCTTCCATTAAAAACATGTCTTGATGTTTTGCTCTTGTTTTTGCATCTAACCCTGCATGGTATGGTAATGCTTTAATACCATTAACTTGTAATACTTGTGCTAATTCTTCTACTCGTTTTCTACTTAAACAGTATACAATCCCAGTTTTTCCTTCGTTTTGTTTTATAAAACGAATAATATCTGAATCTACGTTTTTAGTTTTTGGACGTATTTCGTAGTATAGATTTGGTCTATTAAAAGATGCTTTAAAGGTTTTAGCATCTCCCATTCTTAGATTTTTAAGGATATCTTCTTGTACTTTAGGCGTAGCTGTTGCCGTTAAGCCTATAATGGGAATATTATCGCCAATACGACCAATTATACTTCTTAAGTTTCTATACTCTGGTCTAAAGTCATGCCCCCATTCACTAATACAGTGTGCCTCGTCTACCGCCATGAATGAAATTTTTACAGAACGTAAAAACTCTACATTCTCCTCTTTTGTTAAAGATTCTGGTGCTACATAAAGTAGTTTTGTTATACCATTGGTAATATCTTCTTTTACTTGTTTTACTTCAGTTTTATTTAAAGAAGAATTAAGTACGTGTGCTACTCCATTCTCATCAGAAAGTCCTCGGATAGCATCCACTTGGTTTTTCATTAATGCAATTAATGGCGAAACTACAATTGCAGTTCCGTCTTTCATTAAAGCTGGTAATTGGTAACATAAAGATTTACCTCCTCCCGTAGGCATAATAACGAATGTATTTTGGTTATCCATAATACTTTCTACCACAGATTCTTGTAGACCCTTAAAGTCACTAAACCCAAAATACTTTTTTAGGGCTAAATGTATTTCACTTTTCACTTGTTATAATCAGGTTATATTAGGTAATAATGTCATTTACATATATAAAAATACATAAAAATATGTTTATCTAGCTATATTTAATAAGCTATTTAAAATTCCCTCTTTATTTTTCGCTAAATTTGTCGCGAAAAAAATTGTAGTCCCTTATTTTCATATACAAATTGTAAGTGTATACAAATATCAACTTTAAAAAATCAATACATTTTGAATACTAAAGACTCTATTATAAAGATTGCTAAAGAAACTATTGCTCTAGAAAGTAAATCGATAAGTAATCTTGCCAATTTATTAGATACTGATTTTGCAGATGCCGTAGAGCTTATATACAAATCGAAAGGACGAGTTATTATTACAGGTATTGGAAAAAGCGCCATAATTGCAACAAAAATAGTGGCCACTCTAAACTCTACAGGCACACCCGCAGTATTTATGCATGCCGCTGATGCTATTCATGGTGACTTAGGACTGATATTGGAGGATGATATTGTAATTTGTATTTCTAAAAGTGGTAATACTCCAGAAATTAAAGTATTAGTCCCGTTAATTAAAAACGCAAAAAATACTTTAATAGCCATCACAGGTAATAAAGATTCTTTTTTAGGTAAACAAGCCGATCATATTTTAAATGCTTATGTTGCTAAAGAAGCTTGCCCTAATAATTTAGCGCCTACAACAAGTACAACAGCTCAATTGGTAATAGGAGATGCTTTAGCGGTATGCTTATTAGAAATTAGAGGATTTTCTAGCAAAGACTTCGCAAAATACCACCCAGGTGGAGCCTTAGGAAAAAAACTATACTTAAGAGTACACGATTTATCCTCTGTAAACCAAAAACCTCAGGTAACTCCAGATACAAACTTAAAACAGGTAATTATTGAAATTTCCGAAAAAATGTTAGGTGTAACCGCTGTAGTAGACAATAGTAAAATTATAGGAATTATTACTGATGGAGATTTACGAAGAATGTTAACAAAGGTTGATGATTTCTCTAACCTTACAGCAAAGGATATCATGAGTAAAAACCCAAAACACATAGATGAGGATGCTATGGCTGTTGATGCTATGGAAATTATGGAAACTAATGGAATCTCTCAACTATTAGTAGAAAAAGAAGGCAATTACGCAGGTGTAGTACATTTACATGATTTAATAAAAGAAGGTATTATATAATGGCAAAAAAGAATGTAAATGAGATGTCCTTTCTAGATCATCTCGAAGATTTAAGATGGCATTTAATACGTATATGTATAGCTATAGTATTGTGTGGTTCTATTGCTTTTGTATGCAAATCATTTATTTTCGATGTTATCCTTTTTGGCCCAAGTAAAATGAATTTCCCAACATACGAGTGGTTATGTAAAGTGGCACAAACTGTTGGTATTGAAGACACAACATTTTGTGGCGAAGAATTTCCTTTCGACATACAAAGTAGAACCATGGCAGGGCAATTCTCTGCACATATCTGGACTTCTATTTTTGCTGGTTTTATAATTGCATTTCCATATGTTATGTATCAATTATGGAAATTTGTAAGCCCAGGCATGAGAACTAATGAGCGTAAAAACTCTAGAGGCTTCATTATAGTCTCCTCTTTATTATTTTTTATTGGCGTTTTATTTGGTTACTATATTATTACACCATTGTCTATTAATTTCTTAGGTAGTTATATGGTGAGTTCACAAGTAGAAAACAATTTCGATTTAAGTAGTTATATTGGTTTATTAAGAGCATCGGTAATAGCCTCTGGTTTTATTTTCGAACTACCAATAGTTATATACTTTTTAACAAAAGTAGGGTTAGTAACTCCAGAGTTTTTAAGAAAGTATAGAAAATTTGCCCTTGTAATTGTATTAATATTTTCAGCTATTATAACACCACCAGATGTGGCGAGCCAGATTATAGTAGCTATTCCAGTACTTATTTTATATGAAGTAAGTATATATATATCAAAATTTGTAATTAAAGCACAAAATAGAAAAGCGAAAAAGAATGTCAGAGTTAATTAATGAGTTTAATGCGTATCGTTCTAAAATGAACGAAGCCATTTTAGCAGATAATAATAAAATTATAAAACGTATTTTTAATTTAGATACTAATGCGTTTGCAGAAGGTGCTTTAGATAAAAAAACAAAAGAACTATTAGGCTTGGTTGCATCTACAGTTTTACGTTGTGACGACTGTGTAAAATACCATTTAGAGGCCTGTTATAAAGAAGGACTTACAAAGGAGCAAGTAGTAGAAGCATTAGGGATTTCTACATTAGTAGGAGGTACAATAGTTATTCCGCATTTAAGAAGAGCCTACGAATATTGGGATCTTTTAGAAGCTACAGAGCGTTAAACTTTGTATAAAATAAACGTTTCTACCACTCTACTTGTTATTCATTTTGCTATTTTTAGCGTTGATATTTAAAACATATGAAGCTTAAAGCCGAAAATTTAATGAAGTCCTACAACGGACGAAAAGTTGTAAAAAGTGTTTCTCTAGAGGTTAACACAGGAGAAATTGTTGGGTTATTAGGTCCTAATGGAGCAGGAAAAACCACTTCTTTTTACATGATTGTTGGGTTAATAAAGCCAAATGGCGGAACAATACATTTAGAAGGAACAAATATTACAAAGTATCCTATGTATAAGCGTGCCCAAAATGGTATTGGTTATTTAGCACAAGAAGCTTCTGTTTTTAGAAAACTTAGTATTGAAGATAATATCCTTAGTGTTTTACAATTAACAAAACTGAGTAAAAAAGAGCAATTACATAAAATGGAATCGCTTATAGACGAGTTTAGTTTAGGGCACATCCGTAAAAATAGAGGCGATTTATTATCTGGAGGAGAGCGTCGTCGTACAGAGATTGCTCGTGCTTTAGCTACAGACCCTAATTTTATATTATTAGATGAACCTTTTGCTGGTGTAGACCCTGTTGCAGTAGAAGATATACAACGTATTATAGCGCGTTTATCTAAAAAGAATATTGGTATTCTTATCACTGACCATAACGTACAAGAAACTTTAGCTATTACAGATAGAACTTACTTAATGTTTGAAGGTAGCATTTTAAAAGCCGGAGAGCCTGAAGAATTAGCTAATGACGAAATGGTAAGAAAAGTATATTTAGGTCAAAATTTTGAACTTAGAAAAAAGAAAATCGATTTTTAGGTATAATTTTTAAACTCCTAGTTTACTCAAATAGAATAGTTTATAAAATGATTTTTTTGATAAGTTAAAAAAACTTAAAAAAAATCATTTTTTTTTTAGGGTAAATTAAAAGATAACTGTTTTTATAGCGTAATTCTGATACGGTTAATAGCATGATTAAATCAGATTTATAAAAGCTACATAGATGCAAAATTTGTTTGGGAGCTGAATAATGAAACATACAGTAAGTAGTAATACCTCTAAAAAGAAACATTATTCATTATAAATTTTTACATCAAAAAAACTTCTAAAATCCAACATCTTTTTTTATAACAGATGTTGGATTTCTTCTTTTATAAAAACTTTAGTTTCTTACATGCAAATACCATTCAAATAAACTATGCTATTTAAATAATAGCACCAATAAAATTTCACACTTTTTTACAATTGAAAACTATTGTAGTTAAAACTGTTTTTTTATAGTTTTAAAAAACAAATGATGCAAAAGCTCTAATCTCATTACAAACGTTTTATTAGGTGAAAAATGAAAAACAATTACTAACAGCTAGAAAAGTTTCAGAACCAAACAATTTATAAGAGAAGATAAGTAAGGAGATTTATGGTTTTCTTCAATAACTCATGGAAGGCTTAACCAATTCTATGGTAAAAAATTCACTCAATTTTTAACTAAAGATAGGTTAAGCGACAACCAAGTAAGAACCATTTACGGCGACAAATCTGGAAACATTTGGATAGAATTTAATGGTAATAGAAAAAGCAGTTTACCTGTATATAATGGAAAAATATTAAAAACTTATACCGAAGCAAATAGGCTTTGCAATAAACGGATAAGAGCCATTTATGAAGATAAAAACGGTAAAATATGGCTTGGCTCAACATTTGGTAAACTTATGTATTTTCGATGGACAAAATTTCTCTGAATTCCGTTCAAACGGCCATACAGTCTTTAAAATAACTACAGACAACTAGTAACATGGCAGTAACTAGTAAATTATATACAGAACGTTGCACCTAATTTACCAAAATAAAATGCTTAATATTGAAGTTAATAACTAATTCTATAAAGTAATTGCTATAATATCCATGAAATCAAATATTGAAATAAGGAAAGTGGTAAAAGAAGATCTTATTCACATTTTTCAAATTGAAGAAGAAACTTTCGCTCCAATGCATTATCCATTATTCGTGTTAAGACAATTTCTTGACATATTACCAGATCTATTTTTTGTGGCAGTAGATGAACTTAATCAAATAAAAGGGTATTGCTTTGGCGGAATAGATAACGAAAGTAAAATAGGCTGGATTTTAACCTTAGCTGTCACAAAACCTAACCAGAGGAAGAGAATTGGTGAGCTTATTACAACAAAATTGTTGACCGCTTTTAAAAATAAGAAGATTACTACAATACGCCTAACAACAACTCCAGACAATACGGCAGCAATTAAACTATATAAAAAATTAGGGTTCGAGAAAGAAAAAGAAGACGAAGATTACTATCTTGATAAGTCTTCACGCGTAATAATGAAAATTGAAATGGTATAAAGCTGTTAAAAGAAAAATAACTCCTTACAGCTAATAATCTATAAGCAAATTATTTAAAAATAAAAGAGGTAACCCAGAGTACAGTTTTGGTTGTCCTAAATGGACAAATTCATTTCTTCAAACTGAATGATTTATTAGAAAAATTAACACATTAAGCACATAGAAAGTTTACTGAATCTGCTATATTGTTTGAGAGACTCAAAAAATAGAACTAAAAAAATATTTCCAAAAAATAACGATTAATGAAAATTGAAATATTAGAATACAAATCACAGTATCAAGAAGACTATAAAAGGCTTTCTCTTGAATGGTTAAACGAAAATAACTTATACGAAGAAGCAGACGGAAAAATGTTAGATAACCCCAAAAGTGAGGTGTTAGATAAAGGAGGCTTTATTTATCTTGCAAAAATAAACGAACAGGTTGCAGGAACAATCACTCTAATACCAACCAAAATTGATACATACGAAATACTAAAACTTGGTGTAAGCAAAAACCATCAAAGACTTGGCTTAGGAAAAATTCTTATGGAGCACTGTATTGAACAGGCAAAATTATTAAATGCTAAAAAAGTGGTACTTGAAACAAACACTAAACTTGCAAGTGCTATTCGTTTATATACAAAATTAGGTTTCAAAGAAATAGTGCTAAAAAACAACAAGTATAAAATGTCTGATTTTAAGATGGA
>NZ_JBSHNS010000233.1:0-4240 GCF_053601635.1 Pontimicrobium sp. MEBiC01747 | reverse complement strand
ACCTACACAGACACAACTGCTTCTGGTAGCTGTGCTAATGAAAGTGTTATTACCAGAACTTGGACACTTGCTGATGATTGTGGCAATACAACAACACTAATACAAACTATTACGATCTCTGATAATACAGCTCCAACATTTACAGTACCTACTGATATTGAAATAGAGTGTGATCAAGATGCAAGTGACCTTACTCTTACAGGAGATGTTACTGATGAAACTGATAACTGTTCTACAAATTTAGATGCAACCTATACAGATACGACTCAAGCTGGAGATTGTCCGAATGAGAGTATTATTACAAGAACTTGGACGCTTTCTGATGATTGTGGAAATAACACTGAGTTAGTTCAAACTATTACGGTATCTGATAATACTGCTCCAACTTTAACAACAGATTTAGAGCCAATAATATCTGTTACTTGTTCAGAAATTCCAGAAATTCCATCTTTAGAATTTATTGATGCTTGTTCTGGTACAGATATAACTATTTCTTTTGAAGAGACAAGCACTTACACTGGAGACGGAAATGATTATGAAATTACTTGGGAATGGACAGTTACTGATTCTTGTGATAATACTGAAGTGTACACTCAAATAGTACAAGTTAACAATGAGACTTTTACAACTGAATTGGATGATGAAAGATGTAATGAAGATGGAGCTATTGATTTATTTAATTATTTATCTGATGATATTGACACAAGTGGTACCTGGGAAGTTGTATCTGGAGATACAATTATTGACAATGGAATATTTGAACCATTAGATGTAGAACTTGGAGATTATGTTTTTAGTTATACAATTACAGATGGCGCATGCCTTACCAGTACAATCGTTACAATAACAATAAATGATGATTGTGTTGTATTACCATGTGGTAGTGAAGATTTTGAAATATCTAAAGCAATAACTCCAAATGGAGATGCTTATAATGAATATTTTGAAGTTAAAGGTACAAGAGATTGTGGTTTTACTGTAGAATTAAAATTATTTAACCGTTGGGGAGCTATAATATATGAGTCTAATGATTATCAAAATGATTGGAATGGTTTTACTCATAAATCCTCACTTGGAAATTCTAATAAAGTTCCTAACGGAACATATTATTACGTAGTAACTATAAAAGATAGTGGAATAAAGCCATTTGCTGGTCCAATTTATGTTGGAACAAAATAATATAAAACCCAATGAAAAAAACAAAACATAACGTAGTATTAGTTTTTCTTTTAATCTGCTGCACATTTACTTTTGCACAACAACTGCCTCAATTTTCGCAGTATATGTTCAATACTATATCTATAAACCCTGCATATGCTGGTAGTAGAGAAACTATAAGTATTGTTGGTTTACATAGGAGTCAATGGGTAGGGCTTGAAGGAGCTCCTACAACACAAACCTTATCTATTAACTCTCCATTAAAAAATGAAAAAATAGGTTTAGGCCTATCTATAATTAATGATGAGCTAGGCTTCGAGAACTTTGTATATGCTTATGCAGATTTCTCATATACAATTAATACGGGAGAAAAAACTAAACTTGCTTTTGGATTAAAAGCAGGTTTTACACACTATAATTTAGATGCTGTTGGATTTTTAGATCAAGAATCAGTATACACAGATCCTTTTTTCAGTAATTTTAGTAATAGATGGAATCCTAATGTGGGTGTTGGTCTATTTCTACATACTAATAAATGGTACGTAGGCTTATCTACACCTAGAATACTAAACACAAATTACAATGAAAGTCTTCAAGATCCTAATGTCGATTACATAGCTCTAGAGCGTTTAAGTTACTACCTAACTGCTGGTTATGTCTTTAATTTAAGTGAAAAAACTAAGTTTAAACCATCGTTTTTAATTAAAGCGACTAGTGGTGCCCCTATTTCTATTGATGCAAATGCTAACTTCTTATTATTTAATGAAAAAATTTGGATAGGTGGAGGTTACAGATACAATCAGGACACCTCTACTCTAGGTATTCAAACAGATTTTCAAATATCACGTCAAATGCGAATAGGTTATACTTATGAACATTACCTTACTGACTTAAGACCATATACTGGAGGTACTCATGAAATACTACTTATGTTTGAAGTATTTGAATTTAATAAACGTGTTAAATCACCTAGATATTTTTAAAATGAAAAAATTAATTATTTTATTTCTATTAACATGTAATGCACTTACAGTTGGTTCACAAACTAAAGTTGCTGATAACTTTTTTAGAGATTATGCTTATTATAAAGCTACAGAATTATATTTAGATGCGGTTAAAAAAGGAGATAGTAGTGAGCATGTGTTAACTAGACTTGGAGATTGCTATTATAATAATTCTAATGTTGAAGCAGCCAGTGTTTGGTATGGAAAGGCTTTAAAAAAATATCCAAAAGTTAACCCTGAGTATATTTACAAGTACATACAAACTAAGAGGAGTTTAAGTGAATATGAAGAGGCTGAAAAATGGGCTAAAATATTCAAAGAGCGTAAACAAAATGATAAACGTTTTAAAGATCAAGATATTTTCGATATCCAAAAATATGAAATTTTAAAATCTACAGAACAAGTATCAATTGCATTTGATAACTTAGATATTAATTCTAAATATTCAGATTTCGGCGCTTTTGAAAAAGATGGTGTTTTTTACTTTTCATCTACTAGATCTAAAGATAGTATAACTGATGAAAAAAAATTATACCAATGGAATAAAGAGCCTTATTTAAGTATTTACCAGTCTGAAATTAAAGATTATGATTCGAAAAAGACGCTTTTAACTCCAAAGACTATTAACTCTAGTGATTTAAATACAGATTATCACGAAGGCTCTTTAGTGATTAGCAACGATGGAAAAACGCTCTATTTTACTCGCATCAATTTAAATAAAAGAGACAAACTAAAATATGACAAAGAAGGCACTTCTAATGTTAAAATATATAGAGCCAATAAAGAAGATAATCAATGGACAAATGTAAAAGAGCTCCCTTTTAATGGAGAAGACTTCTCTACGGGCTCTCCTGCTCTAAGTCCTGATGGAAAAACATTATATTTTTCGTCAGATAGAGAAGGTGGTTACGGACAAACAGACCTCTATAGAGTCTCTATTAATGCAGATGGGTCTTACGGAGAGCCTGAAAATCTGGGTGATAAAATAAATACAGAAGGACGAGAGAATTTTCCTTTTGTTGCTAAAGACTCTACTTTATATTTTTCATCTGATGCTCATTTAAATCTAGGCTTGTACGACGTTTTTGAAACTAATTTTTTAAAAACTGATGGTGATATTGAAATTAAAAACTTAGGAGCTCCATACAATAGTGGTTATGATGATTTTGCTTTTTATATTGATTCTGATACTCAATCTGGTTATGTTTCTTCAAATAGATTAGGAGGAAAAGGAGGTGACGATATTTATGCATTTACTAAAACCGAATGTAAACAAATTGTTTATGGAATAGCTAAAAATAAAAACTCTTCTGAACCTCTATCTAAAGTTATTATTAAACTTGTTGATGATGGTGGTAAAGTTATAGAACGTATGACTTCTAATGATGATGGTAGTTATGAATTTAAAAACCTTTCTTGTGAGAAAACATATACAGTTATTGCGGAAAGACCTACATATAGACCCGATTTAAAAGAGTTTAAAACTTCTGCAGTTAATAATGACAAAACTAATATAGATTTATTTTTAACGCCTTTAATTGTTGATAACGAAATTGTAATAAACCCAATTTTCTTTGACTTTAACAAGTCTAACATTAGACCAGATGCCGCCTATGAATTAGAAAATATTGTAGCTGTGTTGAGAGAATATAAAAACATGATTATTAAAATAGAATCTCATACAGACAGTCGTGGTAGAGATGCCTATAATATGAAACTATCTGATAGACGTGCTAAAGCTACAAGAGATTATATTTTTTCTAGGGGAATTAGTAGAGACAGAATTAAAAGTGCTATTGGTTATGGAGAATCTCAACTAATTAACCATTGTAAAAATAGAGTTAAATGTAGTGAGGCAGAACACCAAGAAAATAGACGTTCTAAGTTTATTATAACAAATGATTATAAAAAGTTAGAATCTGAATAAAAAAAAAGAAGCTTTAAATAAAGCTTCTTTTTTTATGAATTAAAAAGGTAATCTATTTTTTCACAAAAATATTAGTAAAATACCATTTACCATCTGCATTTTGTTCTGCAGAAATTTCAAAATCTGTAAAATCTCCTTCAATATTTTGTTT
>NZ_JBSHNS010000232.1:0-4170 GCF_053601635.1 Pontimicrobium sp. MEBiC01747 | reverse complement strand
CTCTTGGAAAACAGCTCGATGTATAAAGGTTTCGTTTCTGCCTTTCATTGTTATTCCAATAGGTGCTAATAAATAATTAGCTCCAGTAATGGCACTAAAATCAAAAGCAGAGGAGGCATTCATTTTTACAACTGTACCAATTCCCTTTAACTCTATTAAATCAAAAGGAACTACTTTAAACATATCAAGTAATTCGGTTTTTTTTAGCATCATGTAGATTACTATTTATTCAAATAGTTCATTAATTTTTGTATCTAATGATTCAGCAATTTTTTCGATATTTACTAGAGTAATGTTTTTTTCAGCTCGTTCAATCATTCCAATATAAGTTCTGTGTAAGCCAGCTCTATGAGCTAATTCTTCCTGAGAAAAACCTTTCTCTTTTCTTAATTTCCTTACTCGTTTTCCAAACTGAACTAATATTTCTGAATTTGTTTTCATTGCTAATCTTAGTATTCACAAAGCTAACTGTAGTATTCAATAAATACCACAGACTAAAGTTAGCATTTAATAAAAAGCGAGGATATGAAAGCTCTTTTAATTTTGTGAAGAATGAGCAAAATTAAATGTGCTTGAATGCGCGTTGGCTTTCAAGTTGTAATTTCTAATGTTAGTTCGGATTTTTTCTCAGCTTGTGGCTAACTAGTGTATATACGCAAGTTATAATAATTATAGAAATTATAAGGCATAAGCGCTTATAATTTGTAACTAATGAGGGATTTAAACAAAAATGTATATACGCATGTTTTAAAGGAAATAACAGCTATTATTATAGCTCATATAATAACATATAGTTTATGCGTTATTACTGCCTTTAGAAGTGGTATATAGTTAATTTTGCAATTACAGATTAACAGATTATAAAGACATAAAAACTACTTATATACACCTAAAAAGGAACATTTAATTTTAATCTTTTAATATCTGTATTGCTTAGTTAGAAGTAGATAAATTCTTCCACTTTATAGACTCCATAATCTGCTTTATATCCTTCTGTAAATAATCTGCAGCTGGCAAAATAGAATCGTAATTTGGTTTTGCATAGAAGTATAAAGAGCCTACCAAAAAATGATTAATACTATCGGTAACATAAAATTGCGATTGCGAAGCTGCGTTACCGCCTACTTCGTAAAACATACCAAACACCTTTCGTTCGGTATTTTCATAGGGCTGCTCTACTATTTCATCTGCTTTTTGTGTGTGCTCTTGCGTAAAGTTTTGAGCGTCTCTTAAAAACGTTCTTAAATGCTCTGGATTATTTTCTACAGCTTTATAGGTTAAATATATAGAGCCTTTTAATTTAGGGTATTCTACGGTTACACCATAACTTGTAGTTGCTGCTTTTAATGTTTTTGTTCTTAAATTTTCTCCTAGGGTATTACGATCGAAAGTAAATGGCATTTTAGCAATATCCTCTGTTTTGTATTTTGCCTCAGGATATTCTAGTCTTAAATATGCATTAGGTTTAGGTGTTGTCTCTTCATTACAGCTACTAAACAGTAACAACATTGCAATTAAACCTATAGATGTAACACTACTTTTTTTAATCATAAAATATATTCTGTATTTGTAAAATTTTTAAACCTGTTTTTAATTTTCTATGCAAATTATAATTTGCACAATTAAGGCAAAGTTATCTTTAGTCGTTTTATTCTTCTTTTATCTAAAGCTTCTATTGTAAAAACATAGTTTTCAAAATTTACTTTGCTATTAGCCTTAGGGAAACTTCCAGATATTTCTAAAACAAATCCAGCTAATGTCTCTGCTTCTCCTTTATTATCTTCAAAAACACTATCTTCCTCTAAATCAATAACTCTATAAAAATCTTTTAATGTTGTTTTCCCTTCAAAAACATAATTTTTATTATCTAATTTAGAATAAACAACATCTTCATCATCAAACTCATCACTTATATCTCCAACAATTTCTTCTATAACGTCTTCTAAAGACACTATTCCAGATGTTCCTCCATATTCATCTACTACTACTGCCAAGTGTACTTTTTTCTCCTGAAACTCAGCCATTAAATCATCTAGCTTTTTATTTTCTGGAACAAAAAATGGCGCGCGCAACAGAGTTGTCCAGTCCATATTTTTCTTATCTATATGTGGCAATACGTCTTTAACGTACAAAATGCCTTTTATAGTATCTATATTATCCTGGTATACTGGTATTCTAGAATAGCCTTTGGTTGTTATCTCTTTTATTATTTCGGAATATTTTTGTTCTATGTTTAATGCAAAAATATCTAGGCGAGGTCGCATAACTTGCTTGGTATCTGTATTACCAAAAGACACGATACTTTTTAAAATTTTTTGTTCTTCTTGTGTTGTATCTTCTTCACTTGTTAGCTCTAAAGCTTGAGAGAGTTGATCTACGCTTAAATTAGATTTTTGCTTTCCTAGTTTATTATGAATGCCTAATGTTATTTTGCGCATAGGTAGACTTATTGGCGAAAAAACAACATCTAAAATCTTTAACGGATATGCCATTAGCATAGCAAATTTTATATTATTTCTACTGGCATATATTTTTGGTAAGATTTCTCCAAAAAGTAATATTAAAAAAGTAACAACTACTACTTCTAAAGTAAACTTTACCCATGCTGTAGTAATCTTCTCGAAGATAATATTTCCTATATAGGCAAAGAGAATAACAATGCCAACATTTATAAAATTATTAGCCACTAAAATGGTTGCCAATAATTTTTTAGGTCGCTCTAGTAGTTTAGATATAATTTCAATTTTTTTAGACCCTTCTAATGTTTCATCTTCTAAATCGGTTCGTGTTAAAGAGAATAAAGCAACTTCTGCTCCAGATATTAATGCAGAACAAATAAGCAGCACTATAAGTAATGCAAAACATGAAACTACAGACACATCTATAGATAAAATTAATAGTGTTAAGCTGGCGGGTTCAGGATCCAAGGAATTCTATTTTAATTATTAATTATATTAAAAGGGTAAATCATCGTTTTCTGTAGAAGCATTTGCATTATCTACTTTTGGTGTCTCTGTTTTTTGCTCTGGAGTAACTGGCATTGCTCCACTCTCTTTTTTAGTAGTTAAAAACGTAAAATCTGTTGCTTGGATTTCTGTAGAATAACGATCGTTACCTGAATCGTCTTGCCATTTTCTTGTTTTTAAACGTCCTTCTATATAAACTTTATCGCCTTTGCTTAAATATTTTTCACAAATTTCGGCAGCTTTATTTCTTAATACTATATTATGCCATTCTGTATTAGTAATACGTTCATTAGTTTGTTTGTTTGTATATGTTTCATTTGTTGCTAGAGGAAAACGACCAACACATCCTCCTCCTTCAAAATAATGCATTTTTACTTCATCTCCTAAATGCCCAATAAGCATTACTTTATTTAATGTTCCTGACATAAATTATTCGTTTTTTGTTTAAGCTTTGCAAAGCTATACTTTTGCAATTCATAATTTTAAATTTAATAAAAAAAAAGTATTGTTTAACTATACTCCTTTTAAAAATTAAAGCTTTCAATAAAATCACCTATTAAAATAGGAACAGGATACTCTCTAATATCCTTATATAAAACGCCTTTTTTAACATCTTCATTTACAGAAACTATCCAGAATTTAGTATATAAATGTTGATGAGATAATTTATGTACTATATCTTGCTCATTATATAAAGACACCTCATAGCTTTTATTACTTAAAACCTCTAAATCTTTTAGTTTTGGGGTTATATCTGCGCATGATACAGCTGTTTCTATTAGAGGAAACTGATATAAGTTTTGCCAGATACCTTTTCCTTCTCTTTGCTCTACTACTGTTTTTTTATTTTTAGAAATGATTACTATAAAGTTAAAATACTTCTTTTTTACTTTTACTGTTTTTAGTTTAACAGGTAAAACACCTATTTTATTTTCTCTAAACGCAACACACCCTTTATTTATTGGGCATACAGTACAATCTGGATTTTTAGGCTTACACTGTCTTGCACCAAACTCCATAATAGCTTGGTTAAACACTGCAGGGTTTTCTTTATCTATTAAATCTTGAGCTATAGCTTTAAACTCTTTAAAACCTTTTCCTGTATTAATGGGTGTTTCTATACCATAATAACGAGACAAACCTCTGTACACATTACCATCTACAACTGCTGTTGCTTCATTAAAACAAATGGATGCAATTGCAC
>NZ_JBSHNS010000231.1:0-1801 GCF_053601635.1 Pontimicrobium sp. MEBiC01747 | reverse complement strand
TTACGTTCTAAGGGTGATTTTTCTGTTAATGAATTATCAAGAGCTCATTTTGATGGCGGAGGCCATACTAATGCCGCAGGAGGTAAAAGTGATTTACCTTTAGGCTCCACTGTTGATAAATTTATTAGTATATTACCACAATATAATAAAGCATTAAATAATGTATAGATTAATTTTAGTTTGCATAATAGCTGGACTAACTATAGGTTGTAAATCTCCAGAACCACGCAAACCTATATCTGTAAAATCTGGATCTTTTTTTAACGAATCTATAGAACGTAACAAGAAACTATACGAAAAAGAGAAAGCTCAAATTCTTGCAATTATTGCTAAAACGCCTGAAGATAATTATATAGCCTCAGAAAACGGGTTTTGGTATGCTTATCAAAACAAAATTGAGGCTGACAGTTTAAAAACGCCTAGTTTTGGAGACATTGTAAATTTTAACCATAGTATTTCTAGTTTAAACGGAACTATTATTTATTCTACCGAAGAACTAAAAACACGCAATTACGCAATGGATAAAGAAGAACTATTTTCTGGTTTAAGAGAAGGTTTAAAACTTATGAAAGCTGGTGAAACCGCAACCTTTATCTTTCCTTCTCAAAAAGCCTATGGATATTACGGAGACGAAAATAAAATTGGAACAAATATGCCAATAATTAGTAAAGTTACTGTAAATTCGATAACCCAAAAGTAACAATTAATACAATGAACAAATTAAAACACTCAATGAAAATTTTTATGATTGCATTATTGGTAACGCTAACCTCAGCCTCTTGCCAAGATAAATACCCAGATTTAGAAGACGGATTATATGCTGAATTTATTACCAATAAAGGTGTAATGGTTGCTAAACTTAATTATGATAAAGCACCAGTAACCGTTGCTAATTTTGTTTCACTTGCTGAAGGAACTAATACTAAAGTAGATAGTGCTTATGCAGGTAAAAAATTCTATAACGGAACAACTTTTCATAGAGTTATCGATAAGTTTATGATTCAAGGAGGTGATCCTACAGGAACAGGGTCTGGTAATCCTGGTTATAGATTTAAAGATGAAATTAACGAGGCTAAACATGATAAGCCAGGAATTTTATCTATGGCTAATTCTGGTCCTGCTACTAATGGCTCTCAATTTTTTATTACAGAAGTACCAACTCCTAATTTAGACCCTAAACATACTGTTTTTGGTGAATTAGTTACGGGGTTAGAAGTACAAGATGTTATTTCTAATGTAAAAACAGGAGAAAGAAACAAACCTGTTGATGATGTTGTTATTGAATCTTTAAATATTATTAGAAAAGGTAGCGAAGCTAAAAAGTTTGATGCTGCTAAAGTATTTGATAGCTATTTTATTGAGTTAGAAGCAGAGAAAAAGAAAGCCTTAGAACAACTTGAAAAAGCAAAGAACAAGTTTGTTAAAGATAATGAAAACTTAAAGGGTGAAGTTAATAGATTATCTTCTGGAGTTGTTATGATTATGACTAAAGAAGGTTCTGCAATTACACCTACATCTCAAGATAAAGTTTTAGTTAACTATGCTGGCTTTTTAGAAGATGGAACTTTATTTGACACGAATATAATGGATGTTGCTAAGCAATTTGGCAAATACGATGAAAGAGCTGAAAAGCAAGGAAAATATAAACCTTACCCTATGCTTTACAGCCCAAAAGCTAGATTAGCACCAGGATTTAGAGAAGCATTATTAAATATGAATGTTGGAGATAAATCTCGTATTTTTATTCCTTCATTTTTAGGCTATGGAAACAGAGATTACGGGCCAATTCCTGCAAATTCTA
>NZ_JBSHNS010000230.1:0-718 GCF_053601635.1 Pontimicrobium sp. MEBiC01747 | reverse complement strand
GTTGTAGAACAGTTATCTGCTTCGTCTGTAACATCTCCTGTAATGTTTACTCCAGCATCGTAGTTACATGATGCATCTGTAAATATCTCAATATCTGCAGGTGCAGTAAATGTTGGCGCGATATTATCAGACACCGTGATGGTTTGCGTTTGTTCTGGCGCAGTGTTACCACAGCTATCTGTTAATGTCCATGTTCTGGTGATTACGAATGATCCTTCGCAAGTTCCAGCGACTACAGCGTCTGTGTAGGTCGCGTCTAGTGTTGAAGAACAGTTATCTGCTTCGTCTGTAACATCTCCTGTAATGTTTACTCCAGCATCGTAATTACATGATGTATCTGTAAATATTTCGATATCTGCAGGTGCAGTAAATGTTGGTGCGATATTATCGGAAACGGTAATGGTTTGCGTTTGTTCTGGCGCAGTGTTACCACAGCTATCTGTTAATGTCCATGTTCTGGTGATTACGAATGATCCTTCGCAAGTTCCTGCGACTACAGCGTCTGTGTAGGTCGCGTCTAGTGTTGCAGAACAGTTGTCATTTTCATCAGTAACATCTCCTGTAATGTTTACTCCAGCATCGTAGTTACATGATGTATCTGTAAATATTTCGATATCTGCAGGTGCAGTAAATGTTGGTGCGATATTATCGGACACCGTGATGGTTTGCGTTTGTTCTGGCGCAGTGTTACCACAGCTATCTGTTAATGTCCATGTTC
>NZ_JBSHNS010000229.1:0-7658 GCF_053601635.1 Pontimicrobium sp. MEBiC01747 | reverse complement strand
CCCAGAACCCATACAAATTTCTAAAGCACGAATAACCCGTTGTGGGTTATCTATGGCAATTGTATTATAGGCAACAGAATCTAATACTTTAAGTTGTTGTTGTAAAGTTTCTAAACCCTCAACCTCTAATCTATTATTTAATTGTGTTCTAATTGTTTTATCTACCTCAGGAAAGTAATCTAACCCTTTAGTAACGGCATCTACATATAAACCAGAACCACCAACCATAATAATCACGTTGTGTAATTTAAAAAGAGATTCTAAACGCTTTATGGCCTCTTTCTCGAAAGCACCAACATTATACTCTTCTATAATAGATTTATGGTGTATAAAATGATGTTTGGCTTCTGCTAACTCTTCTGGAGTTGGTGCAGCAGTACCAATTTGCATTTCATGAAAGAACTGACGAGAATCTGCCGAAATAATTTCTGTTTTAAAATGCTTAGCCAATTTAATACTTAAACTGGTTTTGCCAATGGCTGTTGGGCCAACAATGGACAGAAGTACCTTATTTGATTGTATAGATTTAATTTTGATTGGTTTAAAGTTAAAAAGCGGCTATTTGTTTATTTTATGCCCACACCCATAACAAAACTCAGCATTGTCTTTATGCCCTTCTATAGAACAGCTTGGACAAGATTGTGTATTTACAGGAACTTCTTTATCGTTAGTTTTTGTTATTTCTGAAGTCACAATTCCAGTAGGAACAGCTATAATACCATAACCCAAAATCATAACCAATGAAGCTATAAATTGTCCTATAGGCGTTTGCGGTGCAATATCTCCGTAACCTACAGTAGTTAAAGTAACAATACACCAATAGACACTTTTAGGAATATTTGTAAACCCATTCTCTTCACCTTCAACCAAATACATAATAGTCCCTAGTATAATAGATAGAATGATTACTGCAAATATAAACACCGAAATTTTTACACGACTGGCTTTTAGGGCACGAACTAAATTATTTGAAGCGCCTAGATATCTAGCTAATTTTAATATTCTAAAAACACGCAATAAACGTAATGCTCGCAATGCAACCAATGCATGTGTGCCCACAAATATTAACGATAAGTATTTTGGAATGGTGGATAATAAATCTACAATACCATAAAAACTAGTAATATATTTTAATGGTTTTTTTACAGAAACGATTCTAGCAATATATTCTAAAGTAAATAATATAGTAACAACCCATTCTCCAATATTTAATAAATCATGATATTTATTATCTATACTAGTAACACTTTCTAGCATAACTAATACAATACTAGCTAGAATAAATATAAGCAGCACAACATCAAATAGTTTACCAGCAGGTGTATCGGCTTCATAAATGACTTCATGAAGCTTCGTTTTCCAGTTTTTATGAGATGTTTGTTCTGTCATACTAATATCAAAAATACTAAAAGATTAATTACTTTTCTTTTAATACAATTAAAGAGTTGTTTTGGGTGTTTACAATATGTGAGAAAAAAGATTTTAAATGGTTGTAGTAATTAGAGGTATAAATAGCTTCATTAAAACTAAATTTAAAAAAGACCATTACGCTATCTCCTTCGTGTTTTGTATTTACTAATAGTACCCCCGTATTATTAGGTAACTTCATAGATAAACTTTTGGGTAATTCTACAACTTCATATTTACCATTTAAATCTATTTTAAAGTTATATAAATAAGCTTCTTTATATCCAAAATCTATAGGGTAGGTACGTTCTTGTAATTTAAAAGGGTTTTCCGAGATGTACTTAAATAAAAAAGGGTTTAAATAGATATTTTCGCCAATAATTTCTGGAGCTACAGTGACATTAAAAGTTTCTTTAAAAGTCTCACTATTCTTCTCTTTTGTGCTTACTTCATGGTTAGTAATATCCATAGCGGTGTATGCATCTTTATAAGCTTTAAGATATTCACTGCTATTACTAAAGTACTTGCGTTTAGCAGAAAGTGCATGGTATCCTGTTTTTTTAGATTTTATAGAACCTTCAATATTACCTTCATCGTTAAAAGTAAGTTCGGTTCTAAACGTTTTAGTTGTTGTTTTACTTGCTGTAAATGGAAGCCAATAACTTCCGTCTTTAAGATCTAATAGACGACCATATTGGTTTAGGCATCTAAAGGACAGTTGTCCGAACGCTAAATACGGATCTACTGCATCTAGTAAATAAGTATTCCCATCTATAGTAGCTTGAACTATTAAGTAATTAAAATCGGTAAGTACTGGGTATATTTTTGTTGCTAAGCCATTAGCTCGTGTAGAAATTAGTACAGTTTTAACATCGATGTCATTAGCGTTTAGCAAATTAAATAATAATAAGTTAATTTCTGAAGCGCGACCAGATTTACTCTTTACTAAGTTTTTTAAAGACACTTCTTTAAATAAATTAAACTCTTTATTCCAAGTATAATTTTCCTGTACATATTTAAAGATATCTTGAGCTTTTTTAAGCTGATTTTTCTCTTTAGCAATTTCTGAAGACAATAAGCCTTTTGCTATGCTTTTTTTATTTAACTGCCTTCCTATACTTTGTTCCGTCTTTAAATCTTTATCTGTAGTCTTCCATGTTTTGGTATAGTTTTTTACACCACCATCGAAACCTCTTAATATTTTTAGTTCGTAATCTACTCTAGATAAATAATTATCTCTTGTAGTCATAAAATCTTCCTCTATAAATGCAGGAACATTTTTCATAACATATTTGGTGATTAAACAGTCGGCAGAAGCACCAGTACCATCAACAAGACATTTTTTTTTCAATGTTGCTTCATTAACATCTAATTTTTGTTCTCCAACCAATTTTATATTGTACTCATAATTTCCAGGAATACTAGCTCTATATTCACTGTATAAAGTAGGAATGTCGTTTTGAAAAGACCAACCTCTATACTTAAATAAAAAAGGAGTTTCTAGTGTATAACTATACGAAATAACAGAGCCTTCTTTTATATTTGGAAGTGTAAATTTTACTCGTGTAATATTATTATTGTATTGCTCTCTAAAGATTTGATTGTTTTCTAATTTAGTTCTAACAATATTACCGTTTTCTATATTACTTGTTGTCGCTTGTATGTTGGATATTTTTTCTTTAGAACTACCTTGGTCATTATTGTAGAGTCCTACAATAACATTAGCATGACTGAATCCTTCACGGTCTAAAATTTTAATTTTTCGTTTAATTTCTGTTTTAAGTTTGTAACTATCTTGATCTAGATAAGAACTACCAAATTCGTATATAACAAGTGCATGAGCAGTTGAATCTTTTGAGAAGATATTAGTTTCTATGTCGTCTCTAGATACTATATAATTCTCTGAGTTAAATTTTGTTTGACCAAAGCCAATTATTGATAAGAGGAAAAAGGTTAAAAAAAAAGGAGTTTTCATTTATAGCGATATAATTTTTATTTTTTTATTACGTCTTAAATAACTTTGTATAATATGTTTATTATCTCTATTATTTTCCATAGGGGTTATAATAGACTCTAATACTTTTTTGTTGTTAATTTGATAATTTAAATTATAATAGCCTATACCTTTAAAAATACCATTCTCTATTAAAATGGCACTACGTTCATCAACTTCACGGCCACGATCTATAATAACCATGTTTTTATTTTCGTAACTATTTTTTGCTATTAATTGTTGTACTCTTTCATTATAAACTTCAGGATCTTCTTCTTGTATACATGCACCATTACATTCTTCTATATTATAGTTAAAGCAGCTAGAATCGGATTTATATAAACCAGTTAACTTCTGGCATAATTTAAATTTTTCTACAGCATTAAATAAAAAAGACTTTCCACTTTGTTTATTATTAAAAGTAGTAATAGCATTTTTACGCCCATCTGCTTTATCTAAATAGAGATTAAGGTAACCCTCATTATCTGTAAAACTATATAGTGCATGATTAAATTTTCTTTTTCTTAATGCACGATTAAGAGGAGGTCTATTACGTTTAATTTCTTCACTTTCCTTTAAAAGAGCAACAAGCTCGCTTCCTGTGGCATCGTAAGTAACAGTAGCAACTTGTTTTTGTATTTTTTTAGATTTTATATTGGTTCCTGTGAAATGTTGGTTTATTCTCTTTTTTAAGTTTTTGCTTTTACCAATATAAATAATATCGCCATTTGCATTGTGTATATAGTATACACCAGTTATAGAGGGAACACTACCAACAATATCTATAAGTTTAGGTTCTAATTGAAGTTTAGGTGTTTTACGTATAGAGTTTTGAATAATTGTTTTTTCTACATCTTTTGCTAATAGTAACTTAAACAGTTTTACTGTAGCTAAAGCATCTCCAGAGGCACGGTGTCTATCTGTTACTGGAATTCCTAATGCGCGAACTAATTTCCCTAAGCTATACGAAGGTTGATCTGGAATTAAATCTTTAGATAATTCAACAGTGCATAAGGTTTCACGCTCAAAGTTAAAACCTAAACGGCTAAACTCGGTACGTAAAATACGGTAATCGAAATTAGCATTGTGAGCTACAAGAATACTATCTTGAGTTATTTCTACAATACGTTTTGCTACTTCGTAAAATTTAGGCGCATTACGTAGCATTTTACTATTAATTCCTGTTAAGTTAACAACGAAAGGCTGAATCTCTCGTTCAGGATTAACTAAACTTATAAACTGATCTACAACTTCATGCCCATCAAACCTATATATAGCAATTTCTGTTATGCCTTCTTCATTAAACTTCCCTCCGGTTGTTTCTATGTCTACTATTGTGTAAATAAGTTATATTGTTTTATAAAGTTATAGCCACTTTTAAGAAAACTAAATGCTAAACAGCATAGTTTCTGGAGCCAAATATACTACTTCCTACGCGAACCATTGTACTTCCGGAAGCAATTGCTAATTGATAGTCTCCACTCATTCCCATAGAAATAGTATGTAAATTACAATTAGGAGTATTTAGTGACTTTAAATTATCGAAAGTTTGTTTTAATGTTGCAAATTCCTGTTGTATTTGCTTTTTATTATCTGTAAAAGTAGCCATCCCCATAACACCAACAATATTTACATGTTTTAATTCAGAGTATATTTCCGATTGTAAAAGTGTCTGCGCTTCTAGAGGTGTCATTCCAAATTTAGAATCTTCGGAAGCTATTTTTATCTGTAATAAGCAATCAATTTTACGATTGTGTTTTTGGGCTTGCTTATTAATTTCCTTTAGCAGTTTTTTACTTTCTACACCATGAATTAAATCAACAAAAGAGGCCATATACTTTACTTTGTTTGTTTGTACATGCCCAATCATATGCCATTTTATATCTTTAGGCATAACCTCTTGTTTTTCGGCCATTTCTCGAATTTTATTCTCGCCAAAAATGCGTTGCCCTGCATTGTAGGCTTCCATTAAGTCACTAACAGGTTTTGTTTTAGATACAGCTACTAATGTTACATGTTCTGGTAATGTAGATTTTATAGTATTGAGGTTGTTTGCTATGCTCATATTATACTTCAAAATTAGTTTTCGATACGATTTTTCATGCTTCAAAATTACTCTAACAGACGTTAACTTCTGTTTTTATATTATAATAATCTACTATTTTAAAACTCGTAAATAGTAACACCGCTTCTTAATTTGGGTTGAATATAAGTGCTTTTTGGAGGCATTTTTAAACCATCATTTGCAATTTGTTTTAAATCATCTATAGTGGCAGGAACCATACCAAACCCTACAATATATTCTCCATTATCTATTTTACTTTTTAAATTTACAATATCTTTTTTACCACTTAAATAATCTATACGTTCATTATTTCTTAAATCTGAAATTCCAAGAATAGGTTTTAAAATAGTTTTATACAACAGTTGAGCATCTAACTCATCTAGAGAAGTTTCAAATTTAAAATTAGTTTTTCTAAGATATAGAGAGTAAAACTCCCCATCTAAATACATACTAAAATGATGTTTTTTTGAAGGTTTATAAGGAAAAATCCCCCTATTTTCAATACGAAACATAGCATCTAACTTAATTAAAAACTCTTCCTTTGTTAGCCCGTTTAAATCTTTAACTAAACGATTAAATTCGTGTATTCTTAAATCAGATTCAGGAATAAGGTAGCTCATAAAAAAATTATAAGGTTCGGTACCATTATGCGCTTTATTATTTATTTTTAAATCGTTACTTAACAATTGAGAAGAAGACGATCTGTGGTGCCCATCTGCTATATATAGTGTGTCCATAGCTTCAAAGGCTTTTGTAATAGATTCTATATGTGCCTTATCTTCTATTAGCCATAAATAATGGGTGTCTCTATAAGTTGTAGTAAACTCAAATTCGGCACGTTGTTTTTGTGTGTGTGCTATTATGTTAGAAATAATGTCATTATCTGGGTAGGTGAGTAGTACTGGTTCTGCGTTAAACCCTACAGTTTTTAAATAGTCTTTAAAAACAATCTCTTTACTAGCTATAGTATCTTCATGTTTTTTTATAACATCTGTTTCATAATCTGTTACACTAGCAGCAGCAACAATACCATTAAAAACTTCTTTTTCTCTATTTACAATTTTATAACTATAATAGGCAGGAGTTTGGTCTTGTATAAAAACGTTATCTTCTTTAAATTCTAAATACCTGTTTTTTACCAATTGATAGCGCTCTTCTCCAGAAATCTCTTTGTCGTATTTGTAGCCAGGATTTACAATATGTAAAAAAGAAAATGGATTGTAATCTAATCGTGCTTCACGCTCAGCTTGAGTATAGCTTTGGTAAGATCTAGATGCTACTAAACTTACTTTATCTCTAGTTGGTCTTACTGCTTTAAATGGAAGTATTTTTGCCATAGTTTTCAGTATTCGTGTTTTTTACTCTCTATTATTTTTTATAAATAATGTAGGATCTAAATAGCCAATTGTTTCATTAGAGTAACCATTACCAATATCTAAAGTTAAGGCATCTCTAATTTCTAAGTGCAAGTGCGCGAGATAGATTCCGTTGCAGTTACCTATTGTTGCAATTTGGTCTCCTTTTTTTACAAAGCTACCTTCTGTAACAACAATACTATCGCAATGTGCGTATAAAGATTTATATAGTTTATTATTATAATAATGTACTATTTGGGCAACATTACCCCAACCGCCTTCATAATTTTTTACTTCTGCTATGTATCCATTAGCAATACTGTAGATAGGGTCGCCTAAATCTGAGTTTCCGCCACCCACACCATTCCAGTCATCACCTAAATGATTATTTTCTCCAAAAGGTTGAGCGTTGTAGTAGCCTTTAGCATCTGGTTTACCTACAGGAAAGTCAAAACTATTTGCTACAAAATTGGGATTAGATTTAAATAAAGCTCTATAATTAATAACGCCTTTGGTGGTATCTTCTATTGTTATTTTTGAAGTTGTTTCGCTTAAAACAATAGTATCTTCTGTTGCTTGTTTTGTTTCCATTTTACAAGAGACGATAACTAATATAACAATAACAGATACTATTGTTTTAATATGAAACTTCATATTTTACATTTTATATAGATTAAGCGAATTGTTTAGCTACTTTTTCAGCTTTTCTACTTTCGCTATAATCGTAAAATCCTTCACCAGATTTAACACCTAATTTACCCGCATTAACCATATTTACTAATAAAGGACACGGTGCATATTTAGGGTTTTTAAAACCATCGTACATTACATTTAATAT
>NZ_JBSHNS010000228.1:0-5088 GCF_053601635.1 Pontimicrobium sp. MEBiC01747 | reverse complement strand
AGGTAAAGGTGTTAAAACAATATCTATTACAGAAAAAACAGGTAATTTAGTGTCTATTAAAAACGTAACAGATGAAGATGATTTAATGATTATTAATAAGTCTGGTGTTGCTATTAGATTGGCTGTTGCAGATTTAAGGGTAATGGGTAGAGCAACACAAGGTGTAAAATTAATAAACTTAAAAGGGAAAGATTCTATTGCTGCTGTAGCTAAGGTTATGCACGAGGAAGATGAAGATATAGATGAAACGCTTGAAGGTATTGAAAACACTAGTGCCGAGGATAATGGCACGACTCTTGCTTCTAACGAAGAAGAATAAATAAATATTAAATAAATGATTTTTTCTTTATAGAAAAATAAAAACTAAAACTGATGAAAAAACAATTAATTCTCTCTTTAGCATTATTTGTAACTCTGTTTTCTTTTGCACAAAAGAAAGAAGTAAAAATGCTAGAAAAGGCAGTTAAAAATAACAATTATGCTGAAGCTAAAGCAATGGCTAGTAAATTAGAATCTTTAACGGGTTCTATGGATAATAAAATGAAAGCTAAGTATTACCTTAATAAAGGAAAAGCATACTTTGCTAATGGAGCTGGAAGTAACAAAGATGTTATGATGGCTGTAGAAAGTTTAAAGCAAGTACCAAGTGGATCTTACGAAAGTGAAGTAGGGAAGTTAAAGCAATTAATGGAAAACGACCTATTAACCAAAGCTAATGACTTGTATAAAGCTAATAAGTTTAAAGAAGCCTCTGCTGCTTTTTACAACTTATATAATGTAGCACCAGAAGATCAAGTATATCTTTACTACTCAGCAGTAAGCGCAGTAGGAGCGCAAGATTTCGATTCAGCATTATCACATTACCTAAAACTTAAAGACTTAGGTTATACAGGTGTAGAAACACAATATTTTGCTACTAGTAAAGAAACAGGAGAAGAACAGCCTTTTGATAAAGCTACTAGAGATCTTTATGTAAATAAATTAAAAACACATATAAACCCAAGAGATGGGAAAACAGAATCTAAAACTGCAGAAATAACAAAGAATATTGCTTTAATATACCTTGAGCAAGGGAAAAATGATGAAGCATTAGCTGCTATACAAGAAGCAAGAGCTGCGAACCCTAAAGATACAGCGCTTATTCTTACAGAAGCAAATACACAGTTTAAACTTGGTAATAAAGAAGCTTATGCAACTTTAATTAAGGAAGCTATTAGTAATGATCCAACAAATAAAGATTTATTATTTAACTTAGGTGTTTTAGCTTCAGATGCAGGTAATAAAGAAGAAGCTAGAAGTTACTACGAGAAAGCGATAGAAATAGATGCTAACTATGTTAATGCATTAACAAACTTATCTGCTTTAATATTAAGTGCAGAAAATGCTATTGTTGAAGAAATGAATGGATTAGGTAGTTCGGCTAAAGATGATAGACGTTATGATGAGTTGAGAGCTCAAAAAGATAAAATATATAAAGAAGCAATACCTTACTTAGAAACTGTTTTAGAAATTTCAGAGAAAGAGAATAAAAGTAATGCAGATGTTGCTAGAACGCTAATGAATATATATAATGCCATTGATGAAACTACTAAAGCAAAAGCTTTAAGAGAAAAATATGGATTATAATTTTTAAACCTTAAAAACTTTAAGGTAAAACTAAAAAAACCACTAATTAATTTTAGTGGTTTTTTTAGTTATATAATTTTCTTGATGACTCTTAATTTGTGAGTATGTGTACGTTTGTCTACATTATAAATGCCAGAATGATCTAGCCTGTCTATTCTAACTTTTCCATGGGCATGTACTATATAATTGTCTTTCATAATAATGCCTACGTGTACAATATGGCCTTCACTATTATCAAAAAATGCTAAATCTCCAGGTTCACTTTCTTCAATAAAACTTAAAGCTTCTCCTTGGGTGGCTTGTTGTGATGCATCTCGTAATAATTTATAACCATTTAGTTTATAGACCATTTGTGTAAAACCAGAACAATCTATTCCAAAAGGTGTTTTCCCTCCCCATAAATAAGGAGCATTTAGGTACAGAAATGTTGTATCTATAATATTACCTTTTGGTTGCTTTATTTCAGAAAAACTGCCGTCAAAACTATGGTTTAATAACGTTAATCCATTTAAAGTAGAGCCCAACGTTATTGGTAATAATTGCTGATTTTCTCCTTGTACAAATTCAACTAAATCTGTAGATAATTTAAGAGGTTCGTTTACAAAGTCGGTATAAACTTCCTTTGTAATTTCTAAGTATTGTTTATGGTCTATCCAACCTTCATATTTATCAAACGCTAAACGAATCTTATGCCAAGATTTTCTTTGCTCTAAAACTTTAAAAACATCACCATATAATACTTGCGAAACCATTTCACTAGTATCGGAAGCTTCTAGTCTTAAAGGAACAATGCTTAAATTACAGATTCCGTATTGCATTAATTAAATTAGGATTCTAAAGATATTGTTATTGTAAAAAATGATTTGTTTTATACTAGTTACGTTCTAATACTAATGCAGATGCACCACCACCACCATTGCATATAGCAGCAGCACCAACTTTTGCATCATTTTGTTCTAGTACATTAAGTAATGTAATTAAAATTCTAACACCAGAACATCCAAGAGGGTGACCTAAAGATACGGCTCCTCCGTTTACATTTACATTACTATCATTTAAACCTAATAATTTCATATTTGCTAAACCAACAACAGAGAAAGCTTCGTTAAATTCAAAGAAATCCACATCTTTAATAGTTAAACCTGCTTTATCTAAAGCTTTTGGTAGTGCTTTAGCTGGTGCTGTAGTAAACCATTTTGGTTCTTGTGCAGCATCTGCATAGCTCTTTATTGTAGCTAAAGGTTTTAATCCTAACTCTGTAGCTTTGTCTTTACTCATTAAAACCATTGCACCGGCACCATCATTTATAGTTGATGCATTTGCAGCAGTAACGGTTCCTTCTTTTGTGAAAGCTGGGCGTAAAGCTGGAATTTTTTCTATTTTTACGTTAGTGTATTCTTCGTCTTTACTTACAACAATAGGTTCTCCACGACGTTGGGGTACTTCTACAGGAACTATTTCATTATCAAATTTTCCTGCATCCCAAGCAGCTGCAGATCTATTATATGATTGTATTGCATAAGCATCTTGATCTTCTCTAGAAAAGTTATGTTCTACTGCACAGGCATCTGCACATACACCCATTGCATTTTGGTCGTAAACATCTACTAAACCATCTTTCTGCATTCCATCTACCATACTTGCTGGGCCAAATTTTGTAGCACTACGTGCGTGAAAATAATGTGGTATTAAACTCATATTTTCCATACCTCCAGCAACAATAATATCTGCATCTCCTAAAGCAATTGCTTGTGCCGCTTGCATTACCGTTTTCATACCAGAAGCGCAAACTTTATTAATAGTAGTACATGGTACTGTATCTGGAATACCAGCAAAAATTGCAGCTTGTCTAGCTGGTGCTTGACCGGTTCCTGCCTGAACAACATTACCCATTAATACTTCCTGTACTAATTCAGGTTTTAAATTTATTTTATCTAAAGCTCCTTTTATAGCTATGGCCCCTAATTTTGGAGCTGGAATTGTCGATAAAGCACCTAAAAAACTACCAATTGGTGTTCTTGCTGCTGAGACGATTACTACTTCTTTATTCATTTTTACAGTATTATTTAATAGTAGCGCGAAATTAATCAATTTTTAGTAAAAATTAGAACCTTCATGCTATAATAACGAGTTAAGCAATGAATATTTATTACATTTGAAATAGTTACATTAAACATTTAATAAAAAACATATAACTAAAGGATAGTTAAACATACATGAAGGATCTTATTAATACGTTTTATAAAAATCATGCTCTTATTTATAAAGTTATTCTTTTTATAACAACTACTTTTTTAATAGTATACTTATTTCCTAAAGGTGGTAGGTTTAAATATGATTTTGAAAAGGGAAAGCCATGGCAGTCCGAAAACCTTTATGCTCCGTTTAATTTTGCTGTTCAAAAAACAGTAGATGAAATTAATAAAGAACGTCAGGAAATTGAGGAAAACGCAGTTACTTACTTTAACTTAAACCCCAAAATAAAACCTCAAGTAAAATCTGAATACAACAAACAGTTTAGCAGAGTTTTTTCAGATTCTATTTATCAAAAAGATTTTAAAGAACTTAAGGAAAAAGGAATTAAAATTATCAATGATTTATATCGTTATGGAATATTAGAGGATAATATTTCTCTACCAGTAAATAAGCATGTTACCATTTTAGACGATAGGGTTGAACGCTATAAAACGGAGTTTTCTAAACTATATAAAGTAGGCGATTTAAAACCAAAAATAATAAAAGAACTAACCAACTCTAGTTTAGAAAGTTACATAACACCACTTACTGTACTCTTTTTTGACATTATAGAGTCTAATTTAGAATATAATAGTTCTTTAACAGAGCAGGATTTATCAGAATCATTAAGTAATATTTCTTTTGCAAGAGGAAGTGTTGAAAAAGAAACGCTTATTATTTCTAAAGGAGAGGTTGTTGAAGGCGACACCTATTTAATATTAAAATCTTTAGAATCTGAATATGAATCTCAGGTTTGGAGCGAATCTAATTATAATTGGATTGTATTTGCTTATACCTTATTAGTGGCCTTAGCTTTATTGATGCTATTATTGTTTCTTAGAAAATATAGAATGACCGTGTTTAATAATAACACCAAAGTAACATTTATTTTCTTTAATGTATTATTAATGGTATTGTTAACTACTTTGGTAGTTAATTATAATTCTAAATACATTTATATTGTTCCTTTAGCCATATTGCCCTTGGTTTTAAAAGCTTTTTTCGATGCTAGATTGGGTTTATTTACACATGTAATAACTGTATTACTTCTAGGGTTTATAGTACCTAATAGTTATGAATATATGTTTTTACAAATTATAGCTGGTATTGTTACTATTTTAACGGTATCTGAATTATATAAGCGTGCTAATTTATTTATTTCTGTAGGACAAATTACTTTAGTGTACATTATAGCTTATTTTGCTTTTTTTGTAATTCATGAAGGAA
>NZ_JBSHNS010000227.1:0-6497 GCF_053601635.1 Pontimicrobium sp. MEBiC01747 | reverse complement strand
AATCATCTTACCAAGAAAACCACGAATGTTAACTTCTTCTCTTTCCTCCTCTGTTGTTGCCCACTGACGTAACCAATCGATTAATGTTAATTCGTTATTAAAAAACTCACTGTTATCCAATGGTAAGTACGATTGTGTTGTTGTAACACCCCAAGCAAATTTTCCAGCGTCTGCCTTTTCTTTTCCGTTTAGTATTTGGTAAAATGCTGTTGTTGCTCTAGAGTCTCTAGAAAATAAAACAACCTTATCTCCTTTATTTAAGTTTAAATCAATGTTTTTAAACAGTACTTCTCCATCTACAGATGCACCTAAGCCTTCAACATTTAAAATTTGATCGCCAGCTTCTCTATCGCGCTCAAAAATTATAGCTGGGTAACGACGCGATGTTGGTTTTATATCATCGATGTTTAACTTGTCTATCATTTTCTTTCTACTTGTTGCTTGTTTACTTTTTGCAACATTGGCTGAGAAACGACGTATAAATTCTTCTAATTCTTTTTTCTTTTCTTCTGCTTTTTTGTTTTGTTGTGCGCGTTGTCTTGCTGCTAATTGAGAAGACTCGTACCAAAAGGTATAGTTACCAGAGAAGTGATTAATTTTTCCGAAATCGATATCACTAATATGCGTACAAACTGCATCTAGAAAGTGTCTATCGTGCGAAACTACTATGACACAGTTATCGTAATTGGCTAAAAAGTTTTCTAACCAACCAATAGTTTCATAATCTAAATCGTTGGTAGGCTCATCCATTATTAAAACATCTGGATTACCAAAAAGTGCTTGTGCTAATAATACACGTACTTTTTGCTTACCATCTAAATCTGCCATTAATGTATAGTGCAAATCCTCTTTAATACCAAGATTAGATAGCATGGCTGCAGCATCACTATCTGCATTCCAACCATTCATTTCTTCAAATTGTACTTGAAGTTCTCCTATTTTTTCTGCATTTTCATCTGTATAGTCTGCATACAAAGCATCTATTTCAGATTTTATTTTAAATAACGGTTGGTTTCCTTTTATTACAGTTTCTAGTACAGTATCTTCATCATGCTTATTATGGTTTTGCTCTAGCACAGACATTCGCTTTCCCGCTTCTAAATGTACGTGTCCAGAGGTCGCCTCCATTTTTCCAGATATTATTTTTAAAAAGGTAGACTTTCCAGCACCATTGGCACCAATAATACCGTAACAATTTCCGTTATTAAAAGTTGTATTTACTTCATCGAAAAGTACACGTTTACCGAATTGTACAGATAGGTTTGAAACTGATAACATTATTTGTATTTTAATTTTTTGCAAAAGTAAAAAATAACTTCCAATATCTCGAACAAATCCTATTTTATAATCTACTCTTTACTATACTAAAAACAGACTTACTTATTTACAATAATTTACCTTATGTATTTATATTATAAATATTTATGAAAAAATATTTCAATTTAACAACGCATTAACACCAAAACAAAGTTTCAAAACATATTTTTGCTATAACTAACTATAAACATTTACCCAGTTTACTAAATGAATTTTAAGTCTATATATATACTACTCTTAACTTCGCTTGCGCTTTTTACTTGTAAGAAAGAAGAAGACACATGTAAGCAAACCAAGGCTTTTATAGGTGGTGAAATTATAAACCCTAACTCTGATCATTTATTATTAATAAAATCTAGAGAAGTTATAGATACAATAACTTTAGATAGCAATAATAGATTTGCGTACGAATTAACAGACTTTACTCCTGGTTTATATAATTTTTACGATGGGCACGAAACACAGTTTATTCTTATTCAACCTAAAGACAGTTTATTATTTAGGATAAATACTATAGAGTTTGATGAATCGTTAGTTTACACAGGTATTGGTGCTAAGGAAAACAACTACCTAATAGATCTTTTTCTTGAAACTGAACGTGAAGAGGACGAAAAGAAAATTTTAACTATTAGCCAATTAGACCCTGAGCCTTTTGAAGAAAAACTAAAGGTTATTAGAGATGAAAAGTTAGCGAAATTAAAAAAATTTAAAGCTAAGCATAAAACAACCAAACTTTTTAATGCTATTGCCGAAGCAAATATTAACTACAATTATTATTCTAGAAAAGAGTTTTATCCTTTTGCCAATTATAGAAAGTCCGAATTAGACATTTTTAATAGTCTTCCTGACGATTTTTACGATTACAGAAAGACTGTAGATTATAATAATGAAATATTAGAAGATTACCCTCCTTATACCAATTTCTTAAAATTCCATGTTACAAATATTGCGTTTCAAACGCATATGGAACATTCCGATGAAAAAGAATACAACGAATACTCTGTAGATTATAATTTAGATAAGCTAAAGATTATAAATGAGCGTATAGGTAACGAATTCCAAAAAAACAGATTATTATATTATACGATGATACATTTTGTAGATATTTCTAAAAGTGATCATGGTTATGATGAATTATTTAACTCTTTTAAAGAAAAATGTACCAACGAGTACTTAAAACGCAATGTTGCAAGAACTGTAAATGTTTATAAGCGTTTAAGTCCTGGTTATAAAATACCTTCTGTTACTTTATTAGATAAAAATGATAGAGAAGTTAATTTAACTAGTTTAATTAATAAACCTACTGTTATTTATTTTTGGGCAGCAAAGAGTAAGGTTCAAATTATAAGTTCTCATAAAAGGGCAGAACAACTTAAAATTAAATATCCTGAGGTAGATTTCCTTGCTATAAATATAGATTCTATTAGTTACTTGGAGCAAGCTAGTATTTTAAATCATTTTGGAGTAAAAAATAAGGATAGAGAGTTTCGTTTTAAGTTCCCCAAAAAATCAAAAGAGGTTTTGTCTATTAGGCCAATTTCTAAGATTTTTTTAGTAGATGAAAACAAACGTATTATTAATCCTAAAGCGAATATGTTTACTATAAGTTTTGAGCAAGAACTATTGGGACTTCTTAATAAAGAGGACTTAATTGTAAATACCTTAAATTAAAAAGTTATTTTTACATTTAACTTTTTCAATAACTCTTATTTTATTAAATCTCTGCACTAACGAATGAATCAAAAATTAAATGATGTAAAGTTTAATGCTATAGCTATAATTATTGTAGAAATTATTGCATGTTCAATTACTTTTTCTGTAGATTACTCTAACATTGGTATGGCTTCGGTTATTATTAAATGGATTCCTGCTATTATAGGTGTAATAACCTTATTTATTTATTTTGCTTCAAGATTAGTTTTAAAAAAATACAATTGGTGTATTAGTTTATTAGGCATAATTATAATGCTTGTTGTCGCTATAAATATATATAATACAGATTTCTCCGAAAGTTTAAGTGTAGTACTTTAATAACTTCATTTTACTCGTTATTTTTTTAGTACTACTACTTCTATTCTTCTATTAGACAATTTATCGTCTTCGCTTTTCTCTGGAAAATATAATGGATTAGAAAACCCCATGCCTTTGGTTACAATTCTTTTAGGATCTATTCCCTTATACTTTAAATGTCTTTTAATAGCTTCAGCTCGGTTTAGTGATAAGGTTTTATTATAATCGTAACTATTGGTATATAAAACAGCTTCATATTCATACTCCGTTTCATATTCGTATTTCTCTTTATTCTCAATTTCATCATAACTTCCACAACAAACATGCCCTATAATCTCAATATATAAGTTTGGATTATTTTCTAAGATCTGTAATAAAAGTTCTAATTCAGGAAGACTAGACGGTATAATAATAGCTTTACCCAAATAAAATAAAATATTTCTTAAAACTATACTTTCTCCTATTTTTAATGTGTTTAGCTTTTTTAAGTAATTTTCGGGAGAGGTTTGTAACTTAAGGTCTTCTAATGTATCTGTATAACTAATATAGCATACTACTTTTCGGTCTTCTAACACTCCTTTAGAATTAGTACTATCCTGTCTACTATAAGTTTCTCCCATAGATATTATATTCAAAGCATCTACTGCACTATACTTCTTAACAATATTACTTACCATTTTGGCTCTTTTTAAAGCTAAAGCATCATTAAATACATTACTACCAACATGGTCTGTATAACCATATATGTCTATACGTTTTATTGCTTTATTTAAAAGCTTTTGCTTTATCTTTTGTTCTGCACTAGCTGATACTTTATATTTATTACTCTCGTAATATAAAATTAAACTATCCTTATGGATTGTATTATTTTGCGAAAGCCCAAGCCTACTCGATAATATAACTATTATAGTTATTAAACATTTCAACATATTAAGTTTAGTCTTCATTTAGTAACATTAGGAACGTATTTATTCATTATTTCACATATAAAAATAATATTTTATATCGCTAATAAACGAGTTATACCATAATTATGCAATTCAAGAGTATATTAAAAAATCAGCTAATTATAATTAATCTTTTTTACTCGTTATTTTATGTCTAAATTTATGCACTTAATTATACTATATAAAGCATTACATGTCTACACTAATAATTAATATAAAAGAACTTCTACAGGTAAGAGAATCTGGACTTCAAAATGTATCGGGTAAAGCAATGCAAGAACTACCTAACATAAAAAATGCTTACCTATTAATAGCCCATGATACTATTATAGATTACGGTAAAATGGAAGATGCACAAGGTATTACAGCAGAAAAAACTATTGATGCTACTGGTAAAATTGTTTTACCTACTTGGTGCGACTCACACACACATATTGTATACGCTGGCAATAGGGAACAAGAATTTGTAGACCGTATAAATGGTTTAAGTTATGAAGCTATAGCAAAGCGTGGTGGTGGTATTTTAAATAGTGCTGAAACGCTACAAAACACAAGTGAAGAAGAGTTATATATACAATCTGTAGCACGTGTTAAAGCGGTTATGCAAATGGGAACAGGAGCTATAGAAATAAAGTCGGGATATGGCTTAACACCCAATGCAGAATTAAAAATGCTTAGGGTAATAAAACGTATAAAAAAAGAGTTTCCATTAAAAGTAAAAGCTACTTTTCTAGGAGCTCATGCAGTGCCTAAAGCTTATAAAGATAATAAACAAGGTTATTTAGATAGTATTATAAATGATATGTTGCCACAAATAGCTAAAGAAGAATTGGCACAATATGTAGATGTTTTTTGTGAAAAAGGCTACTTTTCTTTAGAAGATACCGAGCAAATATTAAAAGCCTCTAAAGCTTATAATCTAACACCAAAAATTCATGTTAATCAATTTAATGCCTTTGGAGGTGTTGCTTTGGCCGTAAAGTATAATGCACTTAGTGTAGACCATCTAGAAGAATTAAACCCTGATGATATTGAAGCATTAAAAAATAGTAAAACAATGCCGGTAGCTTTACCCTCATGTTCTTATTTTTTAAGTATCCCGTATACGCCAGGAAGGCAAATTATTGATGCTGGATTACCATTAGCACTAGCTACAGATTATAACCCTGGTTCTACACCTTCTGGAAATATGAACTTTGTTGTAAGCACCGCATGTATAAAAATGAAACTAACTCCTGAAGAAGCTATTAATGCTGCTACTATTAATGGAGCATATGCAATGGGAATAGCTAATGAATATGGAAGTATTACCAAAGGAAAAAAAGCAAATTTAATGATAACTAAAGCTATACCTAGTTATAATTATTTGCCTTATGCTTTTGGAGATAATCATATTGAACAGGTAATTATAAATGGAGAATGTATTTAATGTAAATTACTCTGAGGGGCTTTCTAAAGCTTGTTATACAAAAGGGTTAAAAACATTTGATGCTGTTTGTAATTATATTAAAGGGTTACCCTATGGTAGAAATTCTGATAGAAGTAATTATAACTTAGTTTTATTAGAAAATAAAGGTACTTGTTCTACTAAGCATGCCTTTTTAAAACAAATAGCTATAGAAAATAATCAACATGATGTTATGTTGTGTATAGGTATTTATAAAATGAATGAAACTAATACCAATGGTGTTGGCTCTGTATTAAAATATTATAATTTAGAGTACATTCCTGAAGCTCATACATACTTAAAGATAAAACATTCCATTTTGGATGTAACCAGAACTGTAACTTCTGAAATTACTTTTGAGAAAAGCCTATTAAAAGAAGTCTATATTATGCCTAAACAAATTGGAGATTATAAAGTAAATCTACACAAGGCTTTTTTAGAAAACTGGATTAAAATGCATCATATCCCTTATACGCTTACAGAGCTTTGGCATATTAGAGAACGTTGTATAGCTGCATTAAACCAATAAAAAAACCTGAAAGTAATAGCACTTACTTTCAGGTTTATGAAATAGAAATAATTAATTAATACTTAATCTAAGTATTACCTTAAAGAAAATTGAGTACTTGTAACTAGCTCTTTTCCATTAAAAACGTTTACTTTATAAGTCCCTTTTTCAAATTTATCTTTTTTATTCTTCTTACCTATAAATTCACATATATCTAAATTATCATCTTCATAATTAAACTTACTAATTACACTATAATTTAGCGATT
>NZ_JBSHNS010000226.1:0-4733 GCF_053601635.1 Pontimicrobium sp. MEBiC01747 | reverse complement strand
GTGAGGGTTACTGTAAAAATGAGAGAGCTTAAATAAATTTTTTGCCATTATTGAATTACTAGAAGGTATAACATTGTCACGATATTCTACGTTTCTAGAAACTAAATCTGCATCTTCATTTGAAGTGAAATAAAACATTTTATTAGTCTCATCAAAAAAATGATCAAAAGTGTAATTAGTTAAATCTCTGGCAGTAAATAACCATTTATCGTTTAAAGTAATTTCATATAAAGCAATAAAAGCTTCAGTAGTAGTAGCGTAATCTTCTAAATAACCATTTATAGAACTCACACCATTTTTATAATTATGATTTAAGCCTCCATCTTCTCGTAATTGGTTATTAATTATAAAATTAGCATTTTGTATTGCAGACTTTAAATAGTCTTCATTACCTAAAACCCGATAAGCATCAATATAACCTTTAAGCATGAGGGCATTCCATGATGTTAACGTTTTATCATCTAAACGAGGTCGTTTTCTTAAAGTTCTTTGTTTTAAAAGTAAATCTTGCCACTGTTGTTTTTTAGATACTAATGTGTTAAAATGTATTTTATGTTTTTCTATAAAGTCTTTATCTGTTTTACTTTTAATAAGAACATAATTACCATTTTCCCAATGACCATAACCATTAACATTATAATAATCTGAAAATAAGTTATAATCATCACCTAATAACTGTTTAAGTTCTTCTTTTCGCCAAACATAAAAAGCGCCTTCCTCTAACGCTCCCTCTTTAGTAATACTATCTGCATCTAGAGAGGAGTAAAAAGCCCCATTTTTAGCAGTTAATTCTCGCTTTACAAACTCTAAAGTTTCAACAACTACATCTTTATATAATTCATTTTTTGTAACTAAGTAAGCATCAGAATACAAACTTACAAGTTGTCCATTGTCGTAAAGCATTTTTTCAAAATGAGGAACATGCCATTTTTCATCTACAGAATATCTAGAAAACCCACCTCCAATTTGATCGTAGATGCCGCCATTAGCCATTTTTGTTAGTGTAGTGTTTACAAAAGTATTAAGAGCACTATCATTATTTTGATATGCATAACGTAATAAAAAATGATAATTATTTGGCATCATAAATTTTGGTGCGCGATTGAGGCCACCTTTTTTATTGTCAAATTGTTGAGACCAAATAGCAATAGTTTCTTTAACGAAACTGCTTTCAAAATTAATATCATCGTTATTTAGCGATACAATATCCATGGTTTTAATACCCTGTTCTAATTTGTCTGCATATTCATATAGTTTATCTGGATTGGTATTATAAAGTTCAGATATTTTGTTTAAGGCATCGATCCATTGTTCTTTTTTAAAATATGTGCCTCCCCATATAGGTCTTCCATCAGGTAAAGTGATTACGTTTAATGGCCAACCGCCTTGCCCGGTCATAAGTTGCACCGCATTCATATATACTTGATCAACATCTGGACGCTCCTCTCTATCAACTTTAATGCTAATATAATTGGCGTTCATTACTTTGGCGACCTCTACATTTTCAAAGCTTTCATGCTCCATAACATGGCACCAATGACATGCAGAATAACCAACGCTTATAATTATTAACTTATTATCTTTTTTAGCTAGCTCTAAGGTTTCATCATTCCATGCATTCCAATTAACAGGGTTGTGTGCATGTTGTAATAAGTATGGGCTTGTTTCATTAATAAGATTATTTGTAAATTCATGCGCCATACTATTTTTATTTTGTCCTTTACAACTAATTAAAGCGATTAATAAGAAGAGTTTAATAAATTTCATAAACCAAAGTTAGTTAAATAAAAATGTAAAAATTATTTTCAATTAAAAAAATACAAGACGTAGGGTAGGAAATAGGCAACTAAAATTGTTATATGTTATATAACAATCGATAAGCCTTTTTATTAAAGGATGAAATGCAAGTATTTACGGTATAAGTTACTCGAGATTAACATAAAAATTGAGTTATTATTAGTATAATTGCAATAGTAGATTTAGATAAAAAAACTGAACCCTCTTTATGATGAGAAATTTTACATTACTTATAGTTTTATTCATTTCATTTTTCACGCTTCAAGCACAAGACATTTTAATGCAAAACGGGACATTTAATCAATGTTCGGGTACTTTGTATGATTCAGGAGGAAGTGCTAGTAATTATGGAAATAACGAAAACTTTGTTTTAACGCTTTGCCCAGACGCAGCAGATCAATTTATTTCATTAAACTTTACGCAGTTTGGAACCCAAGCAGTAAATGATGTATTGACTATATATGATGGAGATGATACTACAGCTCCTATAATTGGAACATACTCAGGAGGAGGAGCTGCAAATAATCCAGGAACCGTTTCTGCATCTACTACAAGTGCAACAGGATGTTTAACACTAGAATTTGTTAGTGATGCAACAGGGCCTACTGTTGGTTGGGCTGCAGAAATATCATGTTTAGAAACTTGCCAAACAATAACACCATCAATAGACTCTACAACACCAGCAGCAAATGGAGCAGGTATTGTTGAAGTGCCAGTAGGAACAAATGTTGTATTTAACGGAAGCGCAACGTTTTCAGATGATCCAACAGGAGCAACATATAATTGGAACTTTGGTGATGGAAATGCAGATGCTGGGGAAGTAGTTAACCATACATTCAATACTGTAGGGACATTTACGACAACTTTAACAGTTACAGATCCTAATCCAACAGGATGCTCTGAGCAGGTAACTATTACTGTCGTTGTACTAAGTCCATTAGTAACAATTAATAGTGCAGCATATCCTGAGTCTAGCTTTGGTCCAGAACAATTAATATCTGATGTATTAGTCTCTGGAGGTTGCTCTGGAGTAGATAATTTCACATTTCAAGTAAGTGGAGGAACAGGAGATTTAACAACAAAAAGTTACGGGTATTTTAGACAAGGAGGCGCTGTGAATTTCCCTTTTGAAGAAGGTGTTATTCTTACAACAGGACAAGCATTTGGAGGCGGAAACACAACAGCTGTGCCAGCTAACCCTAACCCAAGTAATAATAATGGACAGCCAGGAGATGCCGATTTAGAAGCAGCATTAGGACAAACAAATACTAATGATGCTACATTTATAAAATTTAATTTCGTACCAACAGCGAATAGCATTAGCTTCCGATTTTTAATGGCTTCTGAAGAATATGATGGAAATACTGAGTGTAGTTTTGCAGATAGTTTTGCCTTTTTATTAAGAGAGGTAGGAACTACAGCATATACTAATTTAGCAGTTCTTCCTGATGGAACACCAGTAAGTGTTACCAATATTAATAATTCAGGAAATTGTACAGCAAACCCTGCGTTTTTTGAAGGTTACAACCTTCCAGACACTAATTATGGAGGAAGAACGGTTGTGTTAACAGCAATGTCTAACGTAACACCTAATACAACTTATGAGATCAAATTAGTTGTTGCCGATCAAGGGGATTCTATATGGGATTCTGCAATTTTCTTAGAAGCAGGAAGTTTTAATTTAGGAGGCGATTTAGGAGATGATGTAACAATTGCAGCAGGAACATCTGTTTGTGAAGGAGACACAGTTTCTTTAAATACAGGTACAGATGCATCTGTAGCACATGTATGGTATTTTGAGGGGGTAGAAATTCCAGGAGAAACAGGGCCTACACTAGATGTAACGCAGCAGGGTAATTATTCTGTAGATGTAGTGTTTGCAGCTAGTTGTGTAGCTAATGACTCTATTTTTGTAGAGTTCATTCCAGGCGCTCAAGTCGATACAGTAAATAATTTAGTAGAATGTAATAACGGTTCAGGACCAGTAATTTTCGATTTAACAGAGAATACAGCACCAGCATTAGGCGCTCAAGACCCAGCAGTATATGCTGTTTCTTATCACAATACCGCTTTAGATGCTACAAATGGTACGAATGCAATCGCAGACCCAGCCAATTATACGGGAACAGATGGAGAGATTATTCATATTAGAGTAGAAAACGCTGCAACAATGATGTGTCCAGCGACAGACTCTTTTGAACTTCAGTTTTTAAATGTATCTTTAAATCCAGCACCAGATATGGAAGTTTGTGATGATATTTCTAATGATGGTACAGAAACTTTTGATTTACAGTCTCAAACAGCTGCTATATTAGGTACACAAGCAGCAGCAGATTATACTGTAACTTATCATTTAGATTTTGCTAATGCAGATGCAGGTACGGCTGCTTTACCAAACATGTATGATAATACGACTAGTCCAGAACCTATATTTGTTAGAATAGAAAGTGTAACAGATCCAGATTGTTATATAGCCTCTGCTACTACAGTTTTTAATTTAATAGTAAACCCAAGAGCAGTAGCAACCCAGCCAATGGATATGGTTGTTTGTGATGATACTTCTGGAGATGGGGTCGAGGTTTTTGACTTAACAACTCAAGAACCAGCTATATTAGGAGGTCAAAACCCAGCAAATTATACAGTTTCTTATTATGAAAATGCAGCCGATGGAGATACACCAACTCCAATGAATGCAATTCCGAACCCAACAACGTATACTAATACAGGATCTCCTCAAACAATTTTTGTAAGGGTAGATGATAATACTAATCCTACATGTTATGGGTTTACTTCGTTCGATTTAATAGTAAATCCGTTACCCGTAATCCCAGTATTACCAGCCTACGAGATATGTGATAATGACGATGATGGCGATGCAACCAATGGAATAGCAGAGTTCGATTTATCAACCATAGATGCCTCCGCAATAAATGGAC
>NZ_JBSHNS010000225.1:0-4547 GCF_053601635.1 Pontimicrobium sp. MEBiC01747 | reverse complement strand
GAGTAGATGTAGTAAACTATAAAGACTTGGCGCTGCTAGGCTTTGGAGGTTATTTTATGGTTGGAGCATCAAACGCATTTAATCAAATCATAGAAAAGGATTTAGATGTACTAATGAATCGTACAAAAAATAGACCAGTACCTTCAGGTAGAATGTCTGTTAGTACAGCTTTTATTATTGCATGTATTTTTACTGTACTTGGTATTGCCATATTATATATTATTAATCCGCAAACAGCAATGTTTGGTGCTATTTCTATTTTTTTATACACCTGTGTTTACACACCATTAAAAACAAAAACACCACTAGCTGTATTTGTTGGGGCCATTCCTGGAGCCATTCCTTTTATGTTAGGTTGGGTAGCTGCAACAGACGATTTTGGTATAGAACCTGGAACTCTATTTGCATTACAGTTTTTTTGGCAATTTCCACATTTTTGGGCCATAGGTTGGTTCTTATTTGAAGACTATAAAAAAGGAGGCTTCTTTATGTTGCCAACAGGAAAACAAGATAAAGGAACAGCAGTGCAAACCATTATGTACACTGTATGGACTATATTAATTTCTGTTGTACCTGTATTAGGAATAACAGGGGAATTAAAACTGTCTATAATTTCTGCAATAATAGTCTTTTTATTAGGCTTAGTTATGCTGTACTATGCTGTACAATTATTTAAGAAAATGACAGAAAAAGCAGCAAAACAATTAATGTTAGCAAGTGTATCGTACATTACATTAATACAAATCGTGTACGTTGTAGATAAATTTATTAGATAATTATGGATTTAACCCAAGGGACATTACAAGAAAAAAATAACAGAGCAAAAAAAATGATGCTGTGGTTTGGTATTATTTCACTAATCATGTCATTTGCAGGATTAACAAGTGCAGTAATAGTAAGTAGTTCTAGACCAGATTGGTCTGAAGACTTGGTGTTACCTAATGTTTTTATTGTAAGCGTCATTGTTATTATTTTAAGTAGTATTACTTTTATTTTAGCAAAACAAGCCGTTAAAAAAGCAAAAAAAGATGTGGCTAGTGCCTTTCTGTTAGTAACTTTAGGATTAGGCTGTGCTTTTATTTATATCCAATTTGTGGGTTTTGGAGAGCTAATAAACTCTGGGTATTATTTAACAGGTCCTACAAGTGACCCTAAGGCATCCTATATATTTTTAATAGCATTTGTACACATATTACATGTTGTTGCGGGGTTAATCTGTTTAATAGTTGTAATTTATAATCATTTTAAACAAAAGTATACAGCAACCAATATGCTGGGGCTAGAATTAGCAGCTACATTTTGGCATTTTATAGATATACTTTGGGTCTGTCTGTTTTTGTTTTTATATTTTTTCATGTAGTTAAAGTCCCTTTTTTAATAGACATAGAGCCAAATACGAGAAACATTATATACACAAGTTAAAATTTAGTCAAGCGAAGTTTCTTTAGAAAAGAAAATTGATTATTTTTGTGCGACATTTAAATAACTAATTAAATTATATGAATACTACAGTTGAAAATACTGCAATAGAAGGAAAAACTTGGGGAGGAGGAAACAAACCTCTAAATGCAAGTTATGGTAAAATGATGATGTGGTTTTTTATCGTATCAGATGCCTTAACATTCTCAGGCTTTTTAGCAGCTTATGGTTTTTCTAGATTCAAATTTATAGATTCATGGCCTATAGCCGATGAAGTATTTACGCACGTACCATTTTTTCATGGGAATTACCCAATGATCTATGTAGCGTTTATGACCTTTATATTAATCATGTCTTCGGTAACTATGGTATTAGCTGTAGATGCTGGACACCACATGAAGAAAAAAGCTGTAACATGGTACATGTTTTTAACTGTAATAGGAGGTTTAATATTCGTAGGCTCTCAAGCATGGGAATGGGGAACATTCATTAAAGGAGAATATGGAGCAGTACAAACTAAAGGTGGAAACATTTTACAATTTGGTGAATATAAAGAGGTAGAAGGTAAGCAAGTATTTAAACGTGTAGCTGTGGCCGATTTTGCCAAAACAATGCATACAGAAAGAGTACAGCATGAAAGAAAGAATGGACTTTGGTTTGTTTCAGAAGGGGTATTGCCAGAATTTACTGTAGAAGAAGTTTACGCTGGGTTACAATCTCACAGTAATATTCGTGTTAGAAATCAAATTATAAATGAGCACGGAGAAAAAACAGTGTTAAGTAGAGAAGAAGGACTTAAACAAATAAAAGACAATGGAAAACGATTTGTTCAAGGTGCTAATCTTGAAGTAAATGAATATGGGTCTCCATTATTTGCAGATTTCTTTTTCTTCATTACAGGATTCCACGGTTTTCACGTATTCTCTGGAGTTGTAATTAACATCATTATTTTCTTTAATGTTATATTAGGAACATACGAAAGACGTAAAAATTACGAAATGGTAGAGAAAGTAGGTCTATACTGGCACTTTGTCGATTTAGTATGGGTATTCGTATTTACATTCTTCTACTTAGTATAATTTATTTAGATCAAGACAATAATCCAATATAAAGGATTCAAAATATAAAATTACAAATGGCACACGAACATAAATTAGCAATATTTCAAGGGTTACTAAAATTTAAATCTAATACCCAAAAGATTTGGGGAGTTTTAATTTTCCTAAGTATTATCACAGCAATCGAAGTTGTATTAGGTATATACAAACCAGAAGCTTTAATGGGGCAGTTTTTAGGAATGAAAGGCCTTAATTGGATATTTATTATACTAACAATTGTAAAAGCATATTACATTACTTGGGATTTTATGCACATGCGTGATGAAACAAAAGGGTTAAGACGTGCTGTCGTTTGGACTGCAATATTCTTAATATGCTACTTAGTATTTATCTTATTACAAGAAGGAGGATATGTAGAAGGAGTATATAGAAATGGTTTTATTAAAAGAGATTTCTAAACACCAAATGATTAGGTGTTAAACATAAAGAAAAGGTGGTTTATTTAAACCACCTTTTTTATTTTTGTAAAACGAAAAATAACAGACTTCTAATGAGCAAAAAGTCAATAAAAAAAAACATTGTATTGGGGATACTATTCTTTCTTCCCGTTGCTTTTTTATTAATATTATTACCTTCAGAAGATAACTACGTACCTTTAAATATTGTTAAAGAAAATGTATTAGGTATAGAGAATTTACCATCTAATAAAGATAAAGATATTGTTTTAAAAGATCATATAACTATTTTAGGTTTTTTGGGGAGTAATCCAGAAGCAAAAATTACAGAAGCATCTAATTTAAAAGAATTAATTTATAATAAATTTAAAGGCTTTAAAAAATTTCAAGTAGTCATGCTCGTTCCAGAGCAAGCAAAAGCAGAAGCAGAACGCGTAAAACAAGAGTTAACAAAATATAAACCTTTAAAGTTTTGGCATTTTGTATATGCAAGTGAGAGCGATATAAATCGTTTATTTAATAGTCTAAGAACTAGTTTGCGCCTAGATGGGACGTATGCCACTAATAGCGTTTATATTATAGATACAGAACTTAACCAGCGAGGAAGACTTGATGACAGAACTAAAAAAGAAGTTAAAGAGAATACAGTACCAGCATACCCATTAACTGCATACAATTGCTCAGAAGTATCTATACTAAAAAATAAAATGGGGGCAGAAGATATGCGAGTACTATTTAAAGAATATAGAGAAAAAAGAAAAGGAGATTTCAATTCTACTAGTAGAAGAGCAGACGATATAAAACCAAACAATACATCCGATGAAAAAGAATAATTATTCATACATAGGGATAGCATTTATTATATTATTATTTGGAATTCTTTTTATTCCTAGAATAGTAAATAGAGTGAAAAATAATGATATAAGTAGAAGTGATAGAATGAGTGAAGGGCAGGATAATAATTTTTCTAATAATGAAAAACTCTCTTATATAGAAATTAATGGTAAGCGAAAAAGAGTCCCTAACTTTAGTTTTACAAATCAAGATGGAAAAACTATAACCCAAGAAGATTATAAAGGGAAAGTATATGTTGTTGAGTTCTTTTTTACAACATGTCCTACAATATGTCCTAGAATGAATAGAAATTTAATTGAAATTCAAAACGCATTTAGAGGAGAAAATGATTTTGGGGTTGCTTCATTTAGTATAACACCAGAAATAGATACGCCAGAGGTTTTAAAAGAATACGCATCTCGTTATGGAGTAACAAACCCTAATTGGAACTTAATGACAGGAGAAGAAAATGCTATATATAATTTGGCAAACATAGGGTTTAATATTTTTGTTGGAAAAAACGCAGAAGTAGAAGCCGGGTTTGAGCATTCTGGAGATTTTGCATTAATAGATAAAGAGGGATATATACGTTCAAGAAAAGATGCTTTTGGTAACCCAAAAATATTTTATAAAGGCGTTATAAGTGTAGAAGAGAAAATGGATGAAGATGGTAATGAAGAAGAAATTACGATGCTTAAAGAGGATATCAAAAAATTATTAAACGAGTAATTAAAAGAAAAGATTAGGCTTCAAAAGAAATAACCAATGAGTAACTTAGAGA
>NZ_JBSHNS010000224.1:0-3000 GCF_053601635.1 Pontimicrobium sp. MEBiC01747 | reverse complement strand
GAAGAAAATTTAACAAGAGAAGAGACTGAAAAACTATTTAAAGGCGTAGGCAAAACCTTTAAAATGCAGCATTCTCAAGCTGAATTGTTTCTAAAACACAAAGCTAAATGCAAGTATAAAATGATTATTTGTGGAGATTTTAACAACACAGCATTCTCTTATGTCTATAAAGCCATTAGAGCCGATTTAAACGATACGTTTAAAGAAGGTGGTAATGGTTTTGGAAGAACGTATAACTTTAAGTTTTTTCCAATGCGAATTGATTATATTTTAACCGATAAAGCATTTAATATAAATAGCTTTAAAACCTATGATGTTGAATATTCCGATCATTACCCTATAATGACTAAGGTTAGCTTAGATTAAAACATATTTTGCCTCTACATTAATGCACAGTCTACTGTGTCTGCAATAATATGTATTGTTAAACCTAACCCAATAAGTCTAGTTTGTTTTGGGAACAATAAAATTATATATAAAGCAATTGCATAGTAGGAGTGTAGCGGGTGAAAGTTAATGCTGCACCTATTACTATCAAAAATAGGGGTGGCCAATAAATGGTCTAAATCTATAAGCATCCCTAAAATCATAATACAATATGCTTTTATCCACCTGTTTTTAAAGAATACAAAAGCAACTACCAAAGGTAAAATAAAATGAATGCCGTAATGTAATGTAGGTTGTAACATTATGGTAACTGCTGGGATTCTAAATAAGATAAAGCATTTGGGCCTTCATTAAACAGTAAATCTAAAATGCTTAAGTTGGAAATAAACCCATGCTTGTCTGTAAAGACTTGAGTATAATGTTCTAAATTGTATGCAGGCTCTTTCTTTGCTTGCACTAAATGCCTGTAATCTATTACATTTAAAGGTTCTTTATTGTAAATCGATGTTTTGCTTGTTGTTAGGTCTAACTGAAGGCAATCGCAAACGACTTCAAAACATTTTAAATTAAACTCTAAAATATAATTAAAAGATGTCTTAAAAAGCGGCTGTAATTCGTCTGCGTAAAATTCAAAAAAAGGAGAAGTTCTATAAGCAGATTCTAGAGATTTCCAATGAATGTCTTGCCAATTATAATCATTAGCTATTTTGACATCTTTATAATATTGTCTGTTTTTTTGGGTATAAATAACAGGAATGCTTAACTGTAATTTACCATTTGCTGCATAAATATAACTCCTATTTCTGTAGGTCTGTTTTTGAAAATTATCCATCATTTCAAAAGTAACAGATTGGGCTTTTGTAATAGCTACAAAAGTGGCAATACTTGGAAAAGATGTTGGATGAATTAAAATATGCATTTATACACTTAAAATTATTATTGTCTTAAACGGTAAGCAGCTACTAAAAATAGCAGCTGCTTATAAAATATAGTTTTTAATCAGTTATTTTGTTCACTTAATTATGCTGCCTTTTTACGTTTTCTCCATTTATTAAAACCAATAAGACCGCCTATTAAAATTAAAACAGGGATAAAGTAAGATACAGGAGAACCACTACCATGTACTGTAGTAAATAATCTATTCCAACGTATTTTGTTAAAACCAGAAGCATTACTATCCCAACTCATCCAAATTAAAACAGGCTTTCCTACCACGTGATTATGTGGTACATATCCCCAAAATCTAGAATCTATAGAGTTTTGTCTATTGTCTCCCATCATCCAATAATAATCTTGTTTAAAAGTATAATTGGTTACTATTTCGTTATTTATTTTTATCTGGTTTCCATTAACAGAAAGCGTGTTGCCTTCGTACTCTGTAATAATACGTTTGTATAATGGTAAAACATCTACATTTAAATCTATTGTAGCTCCTTTTTTAGGAATGTATATAGGTCCAAAGTTGTCTACAGTATTTCTATAACTTGGGTCTTGAGGAAATAAAGAAGGGTTAGGAGCTTTAGAATTAACCTTTGTTATGGAAGTAACACTGCTTTCTTTTTCCATTTGTGCAGCAAGCTCTTCTGTCATGTTTACATTTATTGTAGAGCCAACTATTTTAACTTTTAAACGGTCAAATAACTTTTGGGTCATTCCTCCTGTAACCAAAGTATTTAGAGAATCTCTAGATTCTACATTTAAAATAATATTTTCATTTCTTAAATAAGCTTGTAAGTCTGGTCTATCCCAAAATCTATTTTCTATGGCAAAAATTTGACGTTCTTGTTTTTCTGTAATGCCATATTTGTTATAAAGTGCTTGAGGGTTAGATGTTGTCTCAACTGTATGGAAAAACTGTAATTTTGCACGATCTGGTAATTCGTTTTGCTTACCATTAATGTATACATAACCATTTTTAATCTCTAAAGAGTCTCCTGGAGCTCCTACACAACGTTTTACTAAATTTGTTTTTTTATCTATAGGCTTATAGTAGTTTCTATCTGGCCTAAAATCGTTCATATCTAATAAGGTATCTGCTGGCTGATTGAAAACTACAATTTCGTTTCTGTCTATTTTTTCGAAAGCTGGCAACCTCATATACGGTAACTGCAATTTATTTAACCAAGAGGTTTTACGAGCCTCATAGTCATCACTAAATAGATACGATTTTTGTTTAGTTAACGGGATAGAATCATGTACCATTGGTAAGGCCACAGTTGTCATAGGTAATCTAGCTCCATAATGAAATTTACTTACAAATAGGAAGTCGCCTATTAATAGGGATTTTTCTAAAGAGGATGAAGGTATAACAAAAGGTTGAATAAAATAAGTATGTACTATTGTTGCTGCAACAACTGCAAAAGCAATAGAACTTACCCAATCGCCGAGTCCTGTTCTTGGTTTTAGGCTTCTATTTTCAATATAATTAACATCTGCAACATAGTTTAAATAAAAATTAAAGAAACCTAAAGAGGCTATAGCTAAAAAAGTATCTGCATTAGAGTTTCTACCAAAACTTCTAGCTGTTTCCACCCAAATAACAGGAAATAGTATAAGGTTAACTATTGGTAAAAATAAAAGAATAGTCCACCACCATTCTCTATTTATAATTTT
>NZ_JBSHNS010000223.1:0-1660 GCF_053601635.1 Pontimicrobium sp. MEBiC01747 | reverse complement strand
GAACAGTATCGTTATTTGGTGTAAAATAATTAGGAAAACCTATAACATATATTGTAATACTACTTGTACCACAACCGTTTTTATCTCTAACAAAAATTGTGTGCGCACCAGCTGGAACATTACCAAAAAAAGGCGAGTCTTGATAAGGGCCAAAGCTATTATTTAAAGCATATTCATAATCTCCAAAACCTATTGTACTAGGTAGTATAGTTAGAGAATTGTTGGCAGATCCATCATTTATAACAACACTGCTAGGTGTTAGTATTGCTATTGCAGATTCTTCAATTGTAATGGTATGTGGTATAGATTCGCAAATGTACCCATTACCATAATCGTAAGTTGCAATAACGGTATAAGCCCCGCCACTAGTAACTGTTAGTGATGATTCTGTACTAGTAATTTCTCCAAAACTGTTAGTCCAAGTGTATTGATAAGTATTTAGAGAATTGGTTATGCCTACTGTTAAATTAGGAGTGTCGTCCATGCATATAATGGCATGTGTGTTTAGCTGAAATTGAGGTTGTTGTAGAACATTTAATGTAATGTAAGGGCCTAAACCTAAACACTCATCGTTTAATTCATTTTCTATACGAACGTAGATGTCTTGTTGTGTAGGAGAATTTATATTCTCATAATTAGTAATATCTTCTATAACATTGGTTTCTGTAATAGCATCGGTAAGGGTGCTATAGTAATTTATATGTATAGGTTGATTTGCTGGAAATAATGCAATAATATCGTTTTCTATAGTGCTGAAATTAAAAACAGTAACTCCATCTGTATCATCGTCACATTCAAAAAAATCTCTATGAAATGTATCAGGAATTTGTGATACAGAAACAACTAAATCTATTTGAGAAACGTCATAACAACCATTATTATTTTCTACTCTAGCCCAAACAGTATCTAGACTTGGAATTTGATTGTTATAAGCAGTTTCATTAAGTATAGAATTAATATTATGTTCTGCATCGTTTAATGTTTCATGATAAGTAATTACCAAAGCGTTGTTATCTGTAATTAAGTTATTCGCTAATTGCAAGTTAAATAGGCTTATACCATCTGTATTATCATCGCATTGATTTAATTGAACAATAGGTGTTATTTCTGGTAACGGAAAAATTTCTACTTCTATGGTTTCTATAGAAACAACATTACCTTTTGTTACTGTTGCTGTAACTTCATAAATACCAGGAGCGGAAAAGACATGTGTTGGTTGAAGGTTATTTGAACTATTATTAACTCCACTTGTAGCATCTCCAAAATTCCATGCAATAGCATCTACGGTATTATTAAAAAAGAATTGAGTTTCGTCTCCAAAACAATCTTTTTGGTAGGAGAGTAGCACAAAAAAGAAAGATTGAACAAAAGCCGGTAAACCTAGGCCACTAGCTTTTCCTGCTAAGTCTATAGCATTTACATTAAGAATAGAGGAGTTACCAATGTTTTCAGGGAAGGTTATAGTACTTAAAGTATTACTTCCAGATTTTGCTATATATATCTTGCCATCTGGCGCGAGTTGTAATTGTCCATATTGAATATTTTGGTTCGTAGATAACACAAACTCTGAAGCTGCAATGTTGGTAGCATTTAAATTGTATTGAAAGATTGTATTACTAAAATTAGAAGTATATAAAAAGTTTCCTAAAGGGGAGAAAGC
>NZ_JBSHNS010000222.1:0-1796 GCF_053601635.1 Pontimicrobium sp. MEBiC01747 | reverse complement strand
GTTTTATACTTCACGCTCAAGAGAATGTTCCTAAAAACAATGGTGTAAAGACAAGTAATTCTAATTACACTGCATTTACTAATGCAAAAATTTATGTTTCACCAACCGAGGTTATTGAGAATGGGACTTTATTAATTAAAGATGGTAAAGTTGTTTCTACAGGGAGTAATGTTGCAATTCCTAAAAATTGCATTACTGTAGATGTTTCTGGTAAAAGTATTTATCCGTCGTTTATAGATATTTACTCTACGTTTGGTGTAACTAAACCTAGTAGAAAAACGGGAGGCTCTCGTTTGCCACAATACGATGCTAGTAGAGAAGGGTATTATTGGAATGACCACATTAGGCCAGATAAAAATGCTATAGATATGTATAGCTTTGATTCTAAAAAAGCAAAAGAGCTACAACAAGCTGGTTTTGGTGTTGTAAACACGCACATAGATGATGGTATTATTCGAGGTACAGGAGCTTTAATAGCTTTAAATACAGAAGGAACTAATGCTAACCGTATTTTGTCGCAACGTTCTGCACAGTATACAGGTACTAGTAAAAGTAATACTTCCAGACAGGCATACCCAACATCTTTAATGGGAACAATGGCTCTATTACGTCAAGTAAATTATGATGCAGATTGGTATGCTAAAGGAAATATAAAAGAAAAAGATAGAGCACTTGAAGCATTTTTAGCTAATAAAAATTTAGTGCAAATTATGGAAGCAGGAAGTAAAATTAATGCTTTACGATTTGATAAAATTGGTGATGAATTTAACACACAATATGTATTTGTAGGAGGCGGAGACGAATATGAAAACATTAAAGATATTAAGGCTACAAATGCTAAGTTTATAATCCCTTTAAATTTTCCTGATGCCTATGATATGGAAGATCCATTTTTGGCAAGAGCAGTAAGCTTAGCAGATTTAAGAGAATGGAAACAAAGACCCTCTAACCCAAAAATATTAGCAGATAATGGCGTAACGTTTGCGTTGTCTACTTATAAATTAAAGTCTGCAAAAGAATTAATGCCTAATCTTTTAAAAGCTATAAAAGCGGGTTTAAGTAAGGAAAACGCTTTAGCAGCCTTAACAACTATTCCTGCACAAATTCTAGGAAAAAGTAATAGTATAGGAACTTTAAAAACCGGAGCTTATGCTAATTTTTTAATTACTTCTGGAGACCTTTTTGAAAAAGGAACGAAGATTCATCAAAACTGGGTAACCGGTGTTAAAAACGAATTCTCTCCAATGCACGTAAAAGACATTAGAGGAAATTATACTTTTAAATTAGGTAATAATGATTACGATTTGGCTATTTCTGGTACAACCGAAAAACTAAAAGCAAAAGTAACAAGCGATAGTATAGCATTAGGAACCAAAATAAGCTTTAAGGAAGATTGGATGAATTTAACATTTTCATCATTAGATACAACAAAACAAGAGTTTATAAGACTAGTGTCTAATATTACAGAAACCAATAACTTTAATGGTAAAGCCTATTTCCCTAATGGCAACGAAATGGCATTTTATGCTAAAAAGAAAGCTAAAAAAGAGAAGGAGAAGGACGATAAAAAGAAAAATGGAGAATCTAAAAAAGAAACAGATAAAGCTACAGATGCTGAAAAAGAGTTTCCTGTAACTTTCCCTAATATGGCATACGGTTTTGATGTGTTGCCAAAACAAGAAACATTATTATTTAAAAATGTAACTGTCTGGACAAATGAAAAAGAAGGGATTCTTAAAAATACAGATGTTTTAATTAAAAACGGAAAGATCTCCAAAATAGGAACTAATATAAGT